>NZ_JAGAXX010000040.1 GCF_017940815.1 Methanobrevibacter sp. | reverse complement strand
GTTTAATGAAAATCAATAAACTTTTAAGCATATTTTTAATATTGGTTATTGTAGTTTCTGCTTGTGGTGTTGTTTTTGCGGAGTCTGGTGATGCCGGAACTTCAGATTCATCTAGTTCATCTAGTTCTGATTCTTCATCCTCAAGCTCTTCTAGTGCTGATTCGTCATCTTCCAGTCCAGCTAGTTCTGATTCTTCATCCAGTTCTTCAAGTTCAGATTCGTCTAGTTCTTCAAGCTCTTCTAGTTCTACTGGAAGCAGTTCTAGTTCTACCGGATATCGTTCTTCAAGTAGCACCGGTTACAGGTCTTCTAGTTCAGGATCCAGTTCTTATTCATCCCCTCAGCCGACCTACAGTAGCAGTTCAGTTTCATCAGGAGATGCTGATGCAAACGGTGATGGGCTAAACATAACAAATCAAACTAACAATGTGACAAATAATACCAATATCACCAATAACACAAACCTTTCAGGAATAACATCTAATAATGGACCGGATAACTCCATGATTATCCTAATGGGTGTGGGTGTGATAATTGTAATTATAGCAATCGTATTGGTTTATTTCAAATTATAGCTGATGAATATTGGATAAATGATTAGGTTCATTTGTCTTATTTTTTTATTTTTAGATTTTCAAAAAACTTTTTATTTATTAATTTAATATCTATTATTGATTAAAATGAAACAGGTAATGATTGTAAGAACTGATTTAAAAATGCGTAAGGGAAAAATCGCAGCTCAATGTTGTCATGGTTCTATTGGAGCTTACAAAAAATCCCCTTCTGATAAGATAAGGAAATGGGAAAGGGAAGCTTATGCCAAGGTCGTCCTTAAAGTTAAAACTTTAGAGGAGTTGACTGAACTCAAAAAGGTCGCTGATGAAAAGGGAATTGCCAATTATTTGGTGGTTGATGCTGGAAGGACCCAGATACCTACATCAAGCGTTACAGTTTTGGCACTTGGTCCTGATGAAGATGAAATAATTGACGAAGTGACTGGGGATTTGAAACTTTTATGATGAGACTATCATTTGGTGATAGCTATTTTTAATTAAACATGGGTGTGATTAATATCATAAAACAGGTTGTAAAAATTGGGGGAAGTCTCTTTCCAAATCATGCAGTTGAGTTGGCAAGGCAATTGGAAAACACCGGTTCATTAATTATTTTAGGTGGCGGAGAGTTTGCCAATCTAATTCGCAAATATGACAGTGAAATGAATTTTTCCGAAGAGGCAAATCACTGGACTGCCATCGATTGCATGGACATAATAGCCAAGCTCGTAAATGATAAGGTCGAATCTGCAAAACTTGCCTATTCGATTGAAGAGGTTGAAAAGATATCTGAAGAGGGTTTCACTCCAATCTTTGCAGTTTCCAAGTTCTTAAGGGAAGAGGATCCTTTTGAATGCAGTTGGGATGTGACTTCGGATTCGATAGCAGCATATGTTTCACACCTTCTAAATGCAAACCTTTTAATAGTAACAAATGTAAATGGTATATATACCCAAGAACCGAAAGAGCCAGGTTCAACATTCATAAGTAAAATCGATGCAAAAACATTACTAACTTTTCAAGAGTCATCGATTGATGTAATGTTACCATCTCTTTTATTAGAGTTCGGGTCTGATTGTTATGTTGTGAACGGTAAATATCCGGAAAGGATTTTATCTTTAATTGATGATAGTATAAATGATTATAACTTCGATTACACACATATCATAGGTGATTAAGATGAAAGAAGTAGAATGTATTTCATGTAAACAAGAAATTCCATTAACTGGACCATTCGTTGAATTCGAATGCCCAATTTGTGGAGCAAAAATAGCAAGATGTGAAAAATGCCGTACCTTTGGCCACGCTTACAAATGTGAATGTGGTTTCGAAGGACCATAAGTATAAATGGAGGAATTAGAATGGGTGAAGTATTAACCACTATGAAAATCATGCCTGACAGTCCGGAAATCGATTTAGATACTATTAAAGCAGCTATCGAAAGTTCCATGCCTGAAGGTGCAGAAATCCACGAAATTTCCGAAGAACCTATTGCATTCGGTTTAGTAGCAATTGTCTTCAAATTCATCACTGATGACGGTGAAGGTGGATCTGAACCTGTTGAAGAAATGGTTCAAGCTATTGAAGGCGTAGCTAGTATCGAAATTACTGGCGTTGGAAGATTAATGTAAGTTCTCTTTTTTGAGAATCTATTCGAGTTATTCAATATAACTCTACTTTTCTATTTTTTTTGATTTAACTAAATTTTTGCAAAACATTTATATATTACTTTATACAACCTGTTATATAACACGTGTTAAGTTACGTGTTCCATAGTTAAAATTTAGGTTTACCTAAAAATTATAGAAACCTTTATATACTATGAAAACAAACTTTAATACAAGTGACATATATTTAGGCATGCCTAAATTTTTCACTTTAACAAAACATATTATTAGTCAATAATAATACAATCTCCAAAATATAAATATGTATTAAATTAGCTTTCCACAATTTTCTAGTTTAATACAAAATGGAAATTTAATCTGCCAAAATTTCCAAATAATCTTCGTTGGTGTTTAACTCTCCTCAAAATAAACACCAATTTTATCTATTTTTCTTAATTTTTTTTGTTTATTTCACTCATGTTTTTCGATCAATAATTTTTAGGTTCACCTAAAAAATTAGAAACATTTATATACTTTGGACAACAACATTTTACATGGTGATAAAAATTAGGTCTACCTAAAAATCTAATTTTTGATTGCTGGTATGGTTTTCAATAAACCATATTACTACACTCCGATTATTATTAAATTAGTTACTCTCTTTCTAATTTAATAAAAAAAGCATATAACTACTCTCACGAAATTAAATATGTTCATCATATTTAATTTCACCTATTTATCTTATTCTTTCATAATTTCATGGATTCTTAATGTGCTTGGGGCCATTGGCAGCAAACAAAAACAAATCTGCAGGATATCCACCGCAACCAAAGGTTTAACGAAGAAAAATATTTTTCAAAAAAATTTGGTGTTTCTTTTGTGCATGTAAGTATCATTAATTTCTTTTTTTTATTTCTAGCTTATCTTTTTTTAATAATCTTTAAGTATAATGATTAAAAAATATTTACTCACTTTTAAAGATATGAGGTGAGCAATATGGATAGGCGAAAAAGACTTCTTATTGCAATATTGGTTGTTGTTATTATTGGATTAGTGGCAATAATCGCTGGTGCACTATTCATTGGAAATCAATCCGATTTGGTTAAAGGAGATAAAAATATCCTTGTATGTGCAATTGATGAGGGTGAAGATAGGCCGGGTATGGGCGCTTGTGATATGGCATTCATTATCAATTTGGAAAATGGGGTTATTAAGAATTACACTCCTGTTTATCCTGGTGGTTTAACACACCCGACTGCCTCTGAACCTCAGGAAGCACAACAACAAGGTGCCGGATCATCCTTGCTTTTACACGATGCTTTCTGGGATGCAGATAACAATAAGGGGATGCAACTTGCAAAGGAAATAGTGGAATATCAAACCAATGAATCTGTTGATTCTGTCATTGCAATAAATAGTGAGGCATTAGATGCGATACTGTCTGCAGCAGGACCATTGAAAGTCAATGGCAAACTAACAAATGCAAGCGGTATTGACATTATCCGTGAAGAAGATTGGGGCAATGGCGTATCCCGGGGAGATGCGGTAATAAGCATAGTTAAAGCAGCTGCAAATGCTGCAGCAAGCAACCCTAACACCAAATCTGCCATGATAAATGCCGCTATTGATCAATATTCTAAAGGAAACATCATCATGGATAATGAAGGAGATTTTGTTGGATTAATTGCTTCAAAGGGACTTGGATCAATTTTCTAACTAATCTCTTTTTTTTAAATTTTTGGTTCTAGTTTTTTGATGAACAATCCCATAAACATCACAACCATTGGGAAAAATATTGTATAAATCACAAATAGCATGTCTGGAGGTATTATGTCTCCCATCACTGTCGAACCGGCCATTAACATGATTAGACTTATCACCGGTGCTAAAATGGCTAGGAATGTATAGATTAGAATAAATGAATTTAACTTTTGAGAATACTCTTTTAAACGAATTCTCATGTCAAATGAAATGTCTTCAGCG
Organism: Methanobrevibacter sp.; assembly: GCF_017940815.1. Taxonomy (GTDB): domain Archaea; phylum Methanobacteriota; class Methanobacteria; order Methanobacteriales; family Methanobacteriaceae; genus Methanocatella. Next base: position 25,954 of record NZ_JAGAXX010000040.1, on the reverse strand, counting down.
ATGATGTCCAGGCTATTTGCAAGATTTCCTCCGACCCTTAACGTACCAATTATCTGATGGACCGAACGTGATAAGCCGTCTGATTTTACTCTGTGGCTCATTGCAAGTAATGATTCCTCGGTTGTCTTTCCGTATCTAATTTCTTCAAGGACCCTTGTGAACTCTTTAGAAATGGATCCGTAATTGGCATTTTTAATTGTCACTAATGTGTCATGCAATCCCTTTCCCGATTTTAATTCGATTCCCATATGCCTCAATGCATAAGGCAGCTCCTGATTTAAATCTGAGTAACTTCTCTGCTCTTTGATTTGAGGATAATATAAAGTGAAGATGTAAACCATTATAATGGTCACAATATATATTCCGGATATCTCCAGATTTACTAAAAAACCTAATATTGTCCCAATCGCCAATAGCACGAAGATGACATGTTTTTTTAATATGTGGCTTAGAAGGACTTCTCTCAGTTTATCGTTTTTGCTTGAGTTTTTAGTTAATTTCTGAGGTTCTATTTCAAGATTTAGTTTTGTCAATATTTTGGAGTTGATTTTTGAGGATTCTTTTTCATTTTTTTTAATATTCTGGAATGAAATGCTTTTGAAAGAATTTAAAAGTGACAAGGAGATTTCTCCAATCAGTATAAAGAAGCTTTCAAACATCAAATCACCTGTCTAGAATGATCTTGTTTAGGACTTTTTCGGGGTGGGTGTAGTAAAGTTCCAGCATGCCGTTCACTTCATTCACGGAACGAATGTTGTGATTTAACATATGCCTTAAAACTAATTTTCTGTTGTCTATTTCATTATACAGGTCGTTGATGCTGTATCCGCTTAAATTTGCGATTTGCAATAATGTTTGGCTGGTGATGCCTATGTTTTCAATGGTATCGCGTTCGGGGTTCCATTGGAAAATTTTATTTAACTGAACGGTTCCCTCTTCCATTCCCACCACTTCTGCAACTTCGCTGACCCTTCTAAAGGACACTCCTGAAGGGGTATAAATTCTGTTTTGCATGATGATGAAATCAATTGCTTGAATCATTATTTTCGGAACAGACATGGGGGAATTTGTCAGTCTTGTGATGGTTTCTCTGGCGTCATTCGAATGAAGTGTTCCAAAACCTGAATGTCCTGTGTTCAATGCGGTGAATAATGTGATTGCCTCGTCTGCCCTCACCTCACCTACAATGATTCTGTCAGGGCGTTGCCTTAATGAGTTTTTTACAAGGTCATTCATTGTCAATTCGCCCTTGTTTTCAACGTTGGCTGGACGGGTTTCCATTCTGATTACATGTTCGTGTGGAATTTGAAGTTCGAGGGTGTCTTCGATTGTGATGATTCTTTCTTTTGGATTGATGAAGGCTGAAAGAGCATTTAGTGTTGTTGTTTTTCCCGAACTTGTTCCTCCGGAGATTATTGCATTGGCAGACTTTACTCCGAGTCCATCAATGCACAACCATAGAAATGCCGATAATTCTACAGACAATGTCTTGGAGTTTATAAGGTCAATAATTGTCAATGGGTCTCTTTTGAATTTACGGATTGTAAGTGATGGGCCGTCTGCTGAAACTGGAGGTATTGTGGCATTCACTCTGGACCCGTCACGCAATCTCCCATCTAGGATTGGTGTTTCCTGGTCTATTCTTCTGTTGATTTGTCTTGCTATTGAGTCAATTAGCTCCCTAATCTCTTGTTCATCATTAAATTGTATGTTGGTTTTCATCATTCCGTATTTTCTGTGATAGACAAAGATTGGCTTGTTTGTTCCGATTACCATGATTTCCTCCAGGTCATCGTCTTGGATTAATGGGTCTATTTCTCCGTATCCGTTTATGTCTCTGAGAAACTTTTGGGATAGGTGGTCTAAATATTGTTTTGAGACGTTGATATTTTGCCCTTCCTCCTGGAATCTCAAAAATAGAAAGTTCCTGATGTCATTTAATAGCTTTCCGTCATCTATCTGTAGATTTTCTCCGGTTGACATGGCTAAATCAACAAGGTTTTCACGAATTTCTCCTAAAAGAATTTTTTCCTCAGGTGTGTAATTTTGTCTGGATATCTCATATTGCGGTATTATCTCATTATTGTTCATATTTTCACCAATGGCGATTTTTAGTTAGTGTATTCTAATTAGTATTACTAATTTATATACTTTTTATTACTTTTGAAAGCATTATAACCACGTCAAATCAATAATAACATAATGAAGATATTTTGAGGAGACATTATCATGGACATAGACGATAAGATTAATGCATTGGAGCCGTGCGAAAACTGTGAGGACATTCAAATAAAAAAATTCTCCCCATTGAAGGATCTCATTGATTTCGAACTTCTTGATGGAGATTATATGAGATGTGAGTGTGGAAAAAGGCCATTGGACATTGTTATGAGTCATATTTTAAAAATAATGATAGAATCTGGTATTGTTAAACAGGAGGCCACCTTGAGAAGGAATTCTCCGGTTCCATTATCTAATTTTTACTACAGCAGTTTGAATCCTCAATTCATATCTGAAAAGTCATTAATATTGTTGCATCCTGATTTTACAAAAGAAATAGCTTTAAAATTAATTGAAGAGGTTCCTGAAGTTGAATGTGTTTTAAAGGGAAGTCCTCAAAGTATTGTGGGTCAAGCAGACAAAAACTCAAAAATTAATCACTTTGAGATACTTGCCGGTGACGATACTCAGGTCAATGTCATGAGGACATTGCTTAAAGATAAGATAGTTCTTGTAAAGAATCAATCAAAACATCATATTGAAGTTGCAACAACTACCGAACAGAAATTGGTTCAATTGCACAATTATTTGAACAATAATGATGTTAAAAAAGGAGTGGCTGTCGATGCAATGTGCGGACTGGGGGCATTGGGGATATACCTATTTAAATATGGATTTGAAAAGGTAATTTTCAATGATATAAATCCTGAAATGATAGATGCCCTTAAAAGGAATCTTGAGATTAACGAAATCGATGGGGATTGTGAAGTCTTCAATGAATCCTTTGAGGAATTGGACATTGGGGCTGTGGATTTATGTGTTATAGACGCATTCCCTGGAATGGATATTGAAGAGATAGTACAAAAAGCGGAAAGAATAGCTGATAATGTAGTCATTATCTAGCTATAGGAACATCTGCAAATAGATGACAATTGCCGGAATGATTAAAACTCCCATAAGATGGGATTTTCCAACTCCAATGTAATGGGGAAGCATTCCCATTGCAGTTGAAGTGATTAATGCAAGAGTCATGTAGAAAACTGGAGCCTTGTAATAAAATATGAATATGTACAAAATCACAATTTGAAGTAGGATGACTCCTATCGACAGCTTCCTATAATCAACACTGCCCATCAGTCTTGAAAATGAATCTCCTAATTTTAATGATAATGCCAATGAAACCGATACGGCAATCAATGATGCAAAAATGAATATTGCCAAGTGGTTAATGCCCATTTCAAATATCAAATATGACATGTAAACTGCTATTCCACTTCGTGGATTGCCTATTATATAAATGGCAATTAGGGAAAATAAGCAGTCTGAAATGTTCAATCCTGAGGTTGCCAGCAAAAAGTTAACCGTGTCGTCATCATCATTGTCATTGGTTCCGCTTACCGCTTGGGCAATCACCGTTCCCTGTGCCGGTCCGAATCCTGGAAGAAATCCAAGTATTGCACCAGTTATTCCTCCGGCAAAAATGCTTTTGAACTTGTTATAATCCAGATTAAGCTCGTAAAAAGGATTTTGATGGGGGATTGTTGATGAGTCGTTTAGACTGAACAGGATGGTGCTTATTCCAAAAAGTCCTGAAAATGTGCACATTAAGGTAATTCCTGATGATATTGGTGTTTGAAAGATTATCCATCCGAGAATTCCTGAAATCGCAAACAGCAGCAGCGACCATAGGAAGTCTCTTGTGTTGGAGGTTAGCCTGTATGTTAAATAGATTGATGCCACCAAAAGGATAGCCCATGTAAACGGTTTGGATAAGTCATGCAATGTTGGAAGTGCGATTGCAAAAATTGGCAGCATTAAAATTGTCACTATTATCGCTCCAAACCCTCCAACAGACACTATTCTGATTACTTCTTTTGACCTGCCTTGCAAGACCATCCTGTGTCCTGGAAGAATTGATGTTGCGGTTCCTTCCTGTGGAACTCCAAGCAGCATTGATGGGACAAATTCAATCAGCGCGTGAGCTATTGACATTGAAACCATTAGCACGCATAGGAATTCTGGCGATAGGAAGGTTAATAAAAATGTGGAGGATGCAAATATGATTGCTCCGGCGGTATTTACGTGTATTCCAGGTATCATTCCCGTTGTTGTTCCAATTCCTATGCCTATAAAACAGGCTATAACTAATTCTATCATGCCTATTAATTATGCAATGTTCAATTTATACTTTGTTGAATTTTTTTAGCAATATTATCTTTGCTTTGTTAATTTGCCGATGTTTTTGAAAATTGAAGCAATCAGGAAATTTTAAATGTTATTAAAATGTTATCATGTATTATATGTCTAAGTACAAGAACATTGCAATATTTCTAATTGGATTATTGGTCATGTTAATCGTTGTTAGCTTTGTTGTGGGCTCTGTAATCAACATGATTGTTCCTCCATCTCAGGCCAGCTTCAATGATGAGGTTGTTGAGGATATTGGTGGGGACAACGTACTGGTTGCCACATTGGTGGATTGCTTAAAAATAAAAGAGGAAAACATTCCTGATGATGATTTTAAAACTAGTCTGGGCCAGTATTTGTCCTGGAAAAACGCAAAAAGCATAACTTACTTGGACACTTATGGCAATCAGGGAAACATGATTGTTTGGAAAGACAGTCCAAATAATTATCCTTCAATTTCTGATGATTCAGAAATCAGTTATATCTCAGATAGTCTGGATTCCATGAGAGGGAGATGTTTCCTGGTTCATTTTCCTGATAAAAATGCCGTCTATGGGATAATAATTTCGACAGAAAACATCACTTGCACAGAATATGCCTTGCTTTATGATATATTGGGATTGAATTCAACACAATTCCCTCCAACATATGAGGCAAGCAGCAGCTATTCATCAGGATACTCCGGAGGCTCCAGCCATTATCATACGGTTGTGCCGGACAGGTATACATTATCCAGAAGCGATCCTGGTGCTTATTATGACCACTATGAGTATGGTGACAATTATGACATCGATGACTATCTGGAATCTCAGGGATATGACTAGAAGTGTTCACGATTGAACTCTAATGACTTAAGGGATATTTTTGATAATAACTTGAGCAATTCCGGCCGGGAAATGTCAAGTTCTTCACAAATCATGTTGTCCCATTCTTTTTCTTTTTCTATTAGAAATTCGGATGTTTCAATTCCCTTTTTGGTTAAAGTGATTTTATATGCCCTTTTGTTTGTTTCGTCGACTTCTCTAACGATCAATCCTTTTTCTTCAAAATCCTTAAATGCTCTTGAAACTCCACTTCTGTCCATCAGGCAGGCCTTTGCAATGTCTGATTGTGTGGTTCCCATTTCATAATATAAAAATAGTAACATATAGTATTGGCTAGGTAGAATATCTGTTCCGTTTTTAATGTGCTTGTTAATGTAAAAGTCATGTGTCTTGCTTAATGAAATCAGGTGATTCACCAAAAATGGGGAGTCCTTGATTATGTCGTCATATTCTATCATAAAATCACTTATTATTATATTACATATCAATGTTTAAATAGTATTTGTAACAAATTAAACACAGTGACCATTATGAGACGAAAAATCATCATCATTTTAGCGATTTTTGCAATTTGCATGGTTCTTGCAAGTCCTGCTTTTGCAAAAGAAAAAGTTAAAGTTAAAATATCTACTGACGACCATCCATTTAAGGATAAGGCGTTTATAGTAATTAAGTTGGTGGACAGCAAAGGCAGAGCTATCCATTCCAAGGGAACTATTCACTATAACATCACAGATTCTCACGGTTTTTATAAATGGGCGTATAAGCCTTATAATGGTGAAATCAGATTGAAGTATGATGTTGGCAAGTATAATGTTAATGTTAAGTTTGATGGAGATTCCCATTACAAAAAGGCTGAAAAGATTAAAAACATCGATTTGAAAAATACTGGGTCATTCAATGCCTATACATATTATGACAATCACAATTGGGGATTGAATCAGGAAATAGACGATTATATCGAAGATAATTATTGGGATGAGGAAATATACGATGACCCTTACACTTACGATGGTGAAGGATATTAAAAAAATAGAGGAGAATATTGGTGTTTAGTGTTTTTGGAGGAGAATTAAACACCAATGTCTTTTTTGGAAAATGTGGCAGTAATTTTCCATTGCATCAAATTAGAAAATTGTGGAAAACTAATTCAATGCTCATTTGTATTTTGGAGATTGTAATACTATTTGACTAATAATATGTCTTGTTAAAGTGAAAATTTAGGTAATCCTAAATTTATGTCACTTGTATTAAAGTTTGTTTTCATACTATATAAAGCTTTCTAAATTTTTAGGTATGCCTAAATATTGTTAGTCTTAATCATCGTATTCATAATTTAAATAACATAAGAAGAAAATATAAACATGCATTTGTTGATATAATTTTTTTAAATTCGAATTTTGGGATTTTAAAGAATCATGTCATTTTTTCTTAAAATTTGTTCAATTAAATTTTAATAATGGTGAAGTCATAATGGTGAAATTGATAGTGGGATTGGCGGGAAATCCAAACGTTGGAAAAACAACTGTTTTCAACAAATTAACTGGTATGCACCAGCATGTTGGAAACTGGCCTGGTAAAACAGTTGAACAGGCAAAAGGTCATTTCTCACATGGCAATTATGATTATGATATTATTGATTTGCCAGGAAACTATGCTTTGAGTGCTCACTCAATAGAAGAAATCGTGTCAAGGGATTTCATCGTAGATGATGACTCTGATGTAATCATAAACGTGGTTGATGCCACTAACCTAGAGCGTAACTTATACTTGACAGTTCAAATGATGGAACTGGGGGCAAACCTCGTTTTGGCACTTAACATGAATGATTTTGCAAAGAAGAAAGGCCACATAATTGATATAGATTTGATGAGTGAACTGTTGGGTTTTCCAGTAGTTGAAATCAATGCTAAAACCGGTGACGGTTTTGATGAATTGTTTGAAATTGTTGAAAAGCAAGCAGAAAATCCGGTTGACTCCAGTGTAAAATTGGCATATGGCGCTGAGCTTAAAGGCCATCTGGAAGATATGCAGGCACTTATTGAAAAGGATGATGGCCTATTGAATGTACCTTCAGTTTGGACAGCAATAAAATTATTGGAAAAGGACTCTATTGTAATTGATAAAGTACAGAAATCACCTCAAAGCTCAGAAATATTCATAGAATCCGACAAGGTTTCAAGGCACCTTTATGATATCTACAAGGAAAGTGTTGAAGAGGTTGTTGCCAATGCAAGATACGCATTCATCGACGGTTTGATGGCAGAGGCTGTTGAAAGGCCTGCCGTTGAAACTGAGACAATCACTGATAAGATAGACAACATTGTAACAAACAGGATTTTGGCAATTCCAATTTTTCTTTTGATGATGTACCTAATGTTCCAAATCACATATAGTGTAGGATCACCTTTCCAGGAACTAATCGAAAAAGGTTTCGGATTGCTTTCAGGATTTGTGGCAAGCTTCATTCCAAATCAATATTTGGCTTCATTCATATGTGATGCGGTTATTGGAGGTGTCGGAGGCGTTATTTCCTTCTTGCCGATTATTATCATGATATTCTTATTCCTGAGTATTCTGGAGGACTGCGGATATCTGGCAAGGGCTGCATTCACAATGGACATATTCATGCATAAGCTTGTGGGGCTCCATGGTAAGGCGTTCATTCCTATGATATTGGGATTCGGTTGTGGTGTGCCTGCAATCATGGCAACAAGAGTTCTGGAAAATGAGAATGACCGTAAACTTGCTATGATGCTTGTTCCGTTCATGTCATGTACTGCAAGGTTGCCTATTTATGCGATTTTCATTGCGGCATTTTTTAAGGAACATAATGGGATCATATTGTTGTCAATATATGTCCTAGGAATTCTTGTGGCGCTTGTTGTTGCAGCAATCCTTAAAAGGATATTGTTCAAGGGATTGTCAACTCCTTTCGTAATGGAACTTCCTTCATACAAGATACCTTCACTCAAGGGTGTGCTGTTGCATACCTGGGAAAAGGTCAAGGGATTCATAAGAAAGGCGGGAACAGTTATTCTTGCATGTTCCATCATATTGTGGGCTTTAAGCATCTTCCCATTAGGGGTCAAGTACGGATCTGCCGACAGCATATTGGGAATGATTGGTAATTTCCTCGCTCCAATCTTCAGGCCATTGGGATTCGGAACCTGGCAAGCGGCTGTAGCAATCATTGCGGGTCTGGCAGCTAAAGAGGTTATTGTGTCAACTTTCGGTACTCTCGGTGGAATGGAGGGAGATGATGAAAGCGGAATAACTCATTTGATACATGACACATTCACTCCATTGTCAGGATATGCATTCATGGCATTCACCTTATTGTACACACCATGTTTCGGTACAATCGGAGCCATCAGGCATGAGACCAATGGTTACAAGTGGGCTTTGGTTATGTGTGTAATCACAATAACAACAGCATATGTCGTTGCATTTTTAATTTACAACATCGGTCTTTTAGCTGGATTCGGATAGTTTTTCAATTCAGCGATTAATCTATTTTTTTGAGTATTTTCTAATATTTTTGCATTATTTTAATTTTCATTTTTTAAAAATTTGGTATACCTAAATATTTATATAGTCTAAAAAACAATATTAAATTGTTTAGGTTAACCTAATTTTTCATGATTAGGACTTAAACTAAAAAAATTTTTTTAGTAAAGAATAATATTTCAAAAAAGTATTATTTTTAAATACACGGGAGAATGGTTAATGACAGAATTAATTATTGGATTAGCAGGTAACCCAAACGTGGGTAAAACTACTGTTTTTAACCGATTAACTGGTATGCGCCAACATGTAGGAAACTGGCCTGGAAAAACTGTCGAAAGGGCAGAAGGTCACTTTTCACATGGAAGCTATGACTATGATGTAGTCGACTTGCCAGGTAATTATGCATTAAGTGCTCATTCTATGGAAGAAATCGTATCAAGAGATTTCATTGTAGACGATGACTCTGATGTAATTATTAATGTAGTTGACGCTGCTAACTTAGAACGTAACTTATACTTAACAGTTCAAATGATGGAATTAGGAGCTAATCTAGTAATGGCTCTTAACATGAACGATTTTGCAAAGAAAAAAGACCACATCATTGACATTAAAATGATGAGTGAACTTTTAGGATTACCTGTTATTGAAGTAAACGCAAAAACAGGTGACGGATTTGAAGAATTATTAACTACTGTTGAAAAACAAGCTGCAAATCCTATTGATTCCAGTGCAAAATTATCCTATGGTGACGAATTAAGAGAACACTTAGGAGACTTACAAGCACTCATAGAAAAAGACAATAATTTATTAGATGTTCCTTCAGTATGGACTGCTATCAAATTATTGGAAAGAGACTCAATTGTTATAGAAAAAGTTCAAGGATCTTCTCAAAGTTCCGCTATAATGTCTGAAACTGATAAAGTAGCAGGACACCTTCAAAGCTTATACAGTGAAGGTGCAGAAGAAGTTATTGCAAATGCAAGATATGCATTTATCGGTGGATTAATGGCAGAAGCTGTTAAAAGGCCTGCTGTTGAAAAAGAAAGTACCACTGATAAAATAGATAAGATTGTTACTAACAGAATATTGGCACTTCCTATTTTCGCAATTATCATGTGGTTAATGTTCCAGTTCACATACACTATCGGTGCTCCATTCCAAGACTTGATTGATGAAGGATTTGGAATGCTTGCTGAATGGATTGGTGGATTTATCGCAAATGAATACTTAGCTTCCTTCATCTGTGACGGTATCATTGGTGGAGTAGGTGGAGTACTTACTTTCTTGCCTATCATTATTCTGATGTTCTTGTTCTTAAGTATCTTAGAAGACTGTGGTTACTTAGCAAGAGCTGCATTCTCATTAGATAAAATCATGCACAAATTAGTTGGTCTTCACGGTAAAGCTTTCATTCCTATGATTTTAGGATTCGGTTGTGGTGTACCAGCTATTATGGCTACAAGAACCATGGAAAACGAAGGGGACAGAATGCTCGCTATGATGCTCGTTCCATTCATGTCTTGTACTGCAAGATTACCAATTTATGCTATTTTCATTGCAGCATTCTTTGCTGAAAATCAAGGTACTGTTTTACTTGCAATCTACTTCTTAGGTATTGTTGTGGCACTTATTGTTGCAGCTATCCTCAAAAGAACAATGTTTAAAGGATTATCCACTCCATTCGTAATGGAATTGCCTACATACAAAGTACCATCCGTAAAAGGTGTATTATTACACACCTGGGAAAAAGTAAAAGGATTCTTAAGAAAAGCAGGTACCATTATTCTTGCTTGTTCCATCGTATTATGGGCTTTAAGTATCTTCCCACTTGGTGTGGAATACGGATCTGCTGACAGTGTATTAGGTATGATTGGTAGCGTTATTGCTCCTATCTTTGCTCCTTTAGGATTCGGAACCTGGCAAGCTGCTGTAGCTATCATTGCAGGTTTAGCTGCTAAAGAAGTAGTAGTAGCAACCTTCGGTACATTAGCTGGTATGGAAGAAGATGATGAAGACGGTATTACTCAATTAGTGCATGATACCTTCACCCCATTATCTGCATTCTCATTCATGGCATTTACATTATTATACACTCCATGTTTCGCAGCTATTGGTGCTATCAAACAAGAAACCAACAGTTACAAATGGGCAGGAATAATGTGTGCTATTACTTTAGTGACTGCATATATAGTTTCCTTCTTAATTTACAACGTTGGTCTTTTAGCAGGATTTGGATAGATAAAAACGTTATAAAATGATTATTAGATTTGATTCTAATTTTCATTTTTTTTAAAATTTTTAGTCATAACTAAATATTTATATATTGGTTATGACAAATTATTGATTAAGAAGTTTTTAGTTTAACCTAAAAATTATTTTAATGATTACAATTTTGGTGATAATATGAAAACCTTAAAAGATGCAAAACCTGGTGAAACCGTAACTTTGGTAAAATACCACGAAACCGGTGATGTGGATTTAAGAAGACACTTATTAGGTATGGGTTTTGTTAAAGGAGCTAAAATTACTGTAAAAAAAGTAGCTACTTTAGGAGATCCTATTGAAATGAGTGTAAAAGGATATGATGTTTGTCTTCGTAAAGAAGAAGCTGAAAATATTGAAGTGGAATAATCTTCAATCTTTTCATTTATTTTTTTTAATCTAATTCAATTAACGGTGTTATATTATGAAATGCAGAATGTGCGGTTTTGAATTTGATGAAACTCAATTGGAGGATAGGGGATGTTCCAGTTGTGGCAAGCATGGTTGCAATAGTATCCATTGTCCTAATTGTGGGTTTGCAAATTCTCCCGAATTGGACCAGGAATTTGAATTTATCACAAAGATTAAAAACAAATTCAGAAAAAAATCAACAAATTAACTTTTTTTACTTTTTAATATTTCTTCAACTGTTTCATTAATGCTTATTTTTTTGGTGTCAACATCTAATCCATTTTCTTTTAATTTATATAATATTTCGGTTGTCACCGGTGCTTTTAAGTGAGCTTTCTTCAATAATTCTTTATTGGAAAATATCTGGTGTTTGTCACCTTCGGCAATTATTTCTCCATCATATAAAACATAAATCTTGTCTGCAAAATGATTGACCATCTCAATGTCGTGGGAAGATATTACAATGCTTATCCCTTCTTTGTTGAGATTGTTTAAGATGTCCAATACCTTATCCACTCCTTCAGGATCAAGGCCTGCTGTTGGCTCATCAAGAATCATTATTTCAGGTCTCATTGCAACAATTCCTGCAATGGCAACCCTTTTTTGCTGACCTCCGCTCAAGTGGTGAGGTGTCTTATCTTCAAATCCGTTCATTCCCACCATTTCAAGAGATTCGGCGATTCTTCTTTTAACCTCGTCGTATTCCAGACCCAAATTCATAGGTCCGAATGCTACATCCTCCTTAACGGTCGGTGCAAATAGTTGGTCATTTGGATCTTGGAATACGATTCCTACTTTTTGCCTTACTTTAAGGAGTTCATCCCTTTCAAAAACAATTTTTTCACCGTCCACTTCAACGTGTCCTGATGTAGGTTCGGTCAAACCGTTGAAATGAGAAAACAATGTTGATTTTCCTGCACCGTTAGGGCCCATGATTGCAATTTTCTCTCCCTTTTTAATCTGGATGTTGACATTTTTCAGTGCTTGTGTTCCATCAGGATATGTGAATGATAAATCTTTTGTCTCTAAATGAATCTGTTCCATATTTGCCACCTAATTAATCGCTAAATTTTGTCCAAAGTAACCTAATTGTCCGGAATATCTGAATATGATTATTTCAAGAATTATTACAATGATAATTATTGTTAATAGATATAGATAATCACTCTTTTCAGGGGATTTCTTCTCATCAAACATTTCTGATGCATCTGAAAATCCTCTGCTGACCATACTTTTGTGAACTCTTTCCCCTTGCTCATATGCTTTTAAAAACATCATTCCTATGGTGTAACCTACTTGCTTGACTCTCCATTTGTATGGAGTATTTTTTGCATGAATGCTGAAATTCCTTGATTTTTGGGATTTTCTGATTGCTGCAAGCTCATCAACAAACAGGAATAGGAACCTGACCATGATTGACAGTATCATTGCAAGATCTCTTGGCATCTTGAGTTTTCTGAATGAACTTGCCATTTCCTGAAGGGGTGTTGTTGATGAATAAATGATGATTGCGGTTAATGATGCAATCATACGAACCAATAACAGTATTGCCCAATTCAGACCAAAATCAGTTACCTGCAACCATGAATAACTCCAAATGACGTTTCCTGGTTGTATGAATGGTTGGAATATTATGATTGCTCCTCCAAAAGGAAGCAGCATCAATAACCTTTTAAATGAATCTATATATGATAGGTTAGCTATTTTCAAAACAATCAACAGGAAAATTTCCAATATTATTGGTATAAATAGCTCTTTTGAAATTACGCAGACCAATATTATAAGAATGGTTGATATCAATTTGATTCTGCCTTCCAGATTGTGGATAGGACTGTCCTTTGATGCCAAATCATCAAATCTTATAATTTGTGTTATGTCTGCCATATTTATTCACTGTTATAATATTAAAAATTAGTAATATATTATTATTTTGTTATGTTAATTTTAATAAATTTCAATTACTTTTAAAAAAGGAAAAAAGAGAAATTAAATGAGTTAATTTCTATTTTTTACAACTTCTGCAACTGCATACCCTAATACTAAGGTTATGATTGCGCCGATAACCAATGCCACTATTTGTAATGGTTGGCTATCTGGATTGTCAGCAAATGCATAATCCGGGAAGATTGCATCAGGGATTCCTTTGATTTCTTCTACTGAGAAATCTTCCGCAAGTCCGGAATCTTCTGCTGATTTTTCAAGTCCGTCTGGGTCGCCGGATGCGAGGTATGGTGAAAGGACGCAAATGACAACACAGATTAAGATTGCAATTCCAATTAATGTCATGTCTTTTTTATCCATATTATGCATCTCCTTTGTTCCATGCGAGTAAATCTGGTCTGAACTTGTCTAATGCTGCAAGAACAATTACAGTCAATACTGCCTCGATTATTCCAATGAAGAAGTGGTATAAAACCATTGATGGAATACCGATGTTAATTGGGAATGTTCCTGCAATTGCCATTTCAATAGCGCATGCAAGTGCTGCAATGACGGTTGCTAACCATGCTGCAACTCCTGCTGCAGGGTATTTTCCGATAATTCCGTTTAATCCTTTGAAGGTGTATAATCCTACAAATCCTCCAATTATTGCCATGTTCAATACGTTTGCTCCTAAAGCAGTTATTCCTCCATCTCCGAAGATTAACGCTTGTATTAATAAAACAACGGTGAATACAAGTACTGCAGCTTCAGGTGCTAAAAATACGATAGCCACCAGGGCTCCACCAACCATGTGTCCGCTTGTTCCGAATGGAATTGGCATGTTCATGGACATGATTGCGAAGATACCTGCTGCGAGAACTGCTAAAAGAGGTATACGTTTTTCATCTAAGTTGGATCTTGCCCATTTTACTGCGAAGTACAATGCAACGATTAATATCACGTAGTATACTAGGCACTGTGCAATAGGTATGAATCCGTCAGGTATATGCAAATTTATTCCTCCATTTTTTCAAGTAATACTTTTTTAATTTTTATTTATATATGAAGTATTACTAAAAAGTATTATTATTAGTCTATTTGAGTAATATCAAGTAAATTGGGAGTTTTATTAAATATAATGGTTAATAAAACAGTTTTAATTCTTGACATTTAATATTTAAAATTAATTGGCATATATAAAGATTATTAAAGTATTACTTTTTAGTATTATTCTTAAAGTTTAGTAATACAAAAGTATTAATTATTGTTACCTTTTTTTAAATTTTGTAATACTAATTTGAATGGGACCTTCTAATGCATACAATGTAAATAAAAATAGCTATGATGAAGTATAATAAAACTTGAATATCTAAAATTCCAGTTTCAATGCCTAATATTGTATATGTTAAAATTAATGAGTAGATTCCAATGTAGAAAAAGTCTTTTGTCTTTTGCATTATTTTAAATCCGATTCCAAGGATGGATCCTAAAAGACACATTTCGACAAAAACGCCAACCTTTCCAAAGTCAACCACCATTTGCCCGATAAGTGTTGGTGTTACTGTAACCTCTGTTCTCCATGCGATAAGCTTTCCAACCATCATCCTAGGGCCCAGGTCGCTTCCAGGCATTGAGCTTAAAAGCATGTGGCCGTGGGTCAGTCCGAAGTTTCCTCCGATGAAGTCAAGCAGATTCAATACATGAAGTGTAAAGTCCGCCCTTGACTGCAATGTGTAGAACGGATTTGTTGATGAGGTGATTGTCATCTCTCCAAGTGAACGAAAATACCCAATTCCAATGATTGCACCTACACCAATTAGTGCACCAACTACAACTTCCCATAGAGAAACAATATTTCCATAGAAACCTATGATAATTATGATGAGAAATGCTGCAAGTAGTGGTGTCCTGTAGCCTAGAAGCAATAAAAATGCACAGTCAATAGCCAGCAATATTACAAATCTAAATCTTGCCTGTGAACGTGTGATTTTTCCATCCTGAAAATCCTTCAGGTATGCGCTTGCAATCAAACATGTGGCAGGTATGATTAAAAACACAGGCATTGTAAAAATCGGTTTTAATAGATATCTGATTGATGGTCTTAAAAGAGGTATTCCTCCAACTGAAGCGATGCATATGAAGAAGAATATGATACTGACTAACAATAAGCAAAAACCTATTGAATAGATGTCTCTTCTTGAAAAATAAACTATTCCCTTGTTGGAATTATTTAAAAAGTGTCTTGGAATAATTGCAGATCCGATAAAAAATCCTATAAATGCAATAACCAAAGTGAGGACTAGGCTTGTTGACGGAGGATTCAGTGACAATATTAAAAATATTGCAAATACTAACAATACGACCAATGGATTAAAAATGTGATTTTTCAGGATATTGTTCTTGTTTAGAAAACCTAAAAAATTTTCACTTGGATATAATCGTTTTAAATAACTATTGTCCCATTGATTTTCAAAAAATCCTAATATTGAAAAAATAGAACTAAATAAAAAAGATTTGTGAAATTCATCACTAATCTTGTTTATCACTGAAGTTAAAGTTGAATAAATTTGACTCATAAACTACACAACTTAGAATGTTTTGATTTTTATGACATCGTATTTGTTTTTGATATTGTCAACCTGTTTATCGGTGCTGTCATAAATTCTAATGGTAATCTCCTCACTGATTCCATTGATGTTTCCCAAAGCTGAATCTGCATCATTGATATTTTCTTTAGTGGCTCTGGAAATTACTAATTGATTGTCCATGTCGCTTGTTTCAGGTTTTACTGAAATTCTATTTTCTTTTTCTGAAAGAACATTTTTAATTTTTTGAATTTGGGAAGTTGCAAGGTCATCTATGGAGACTTTGGTTGTAATTTCGAAATTAGTGCCGTTGTCAATGTCTTTGATTAAATCGTTTAGTGAAGTGATTTCCATTGGTTTAATTATAATTTCAGTTAAATTTTTATATTTTTCACCATTACTTTCAAGGATGATGTGATCAATATAAATGTCTACGTGTGGGTTGTATCTGTATAATCCTGCGGAATATGTTTCATTTTGGGATTCTATCAATAGTTTCACATCTCCTCCACCATTGTCGTCTTCCCATATTACATTACCGCTTAGGGATACTTCCTGTCCATTTGTTGAATTGAATCCTTCAAGTGTGGCATTTACAATGTATCCTTCTTTGTAATACTTGAGATAAGTGTCAGGAATTTTATTTACTGTTGATTCGTCAAATGCTGTTTTTTGCAAATCGGATGAATCGTCACTTGTAATATGTATGAATGCAAATATTACAGCACATATTACTAAAATGATAATGATATAATCTATAATGGTAAATTTCTTCATAATCAAACCTATTCTTCGTAAATGGCGCCTACTGGACAAACGTCGACGCATTCTCCACAACTATCGCATTTTGAAGCATCAATAATGATTGTGTAGGCTCTCCTTTCGATAGCCTCTTCCATACATACATCGATGCAATCTTCACAAACTCCGCATTCTTCCATGTCTACTATCATCAATTAATACACCATCTAAAGTCATTAAATAAAAATTATTATTATATTCTAATTTGAATATCTTAATATTTAAATAGTTGGTCAAACAATATTATATTGTAGTTTTTGAAATTTACCTTAAAATTGTAAAAAAATGGTAACATTTATATACTACTAAAACAAATATTACTATTGTATGCAAGGGTGCCCGAGCGGCCAAAGGGGGAGGACTTAAGATCCTCTGGTATAGGCCTTCGAGGGTTCGAATCCCTTCCCTTGCACTATTTTATTATTTTAACAAAATTTTTTCATTCCGATTTTGCCTTAGTGGCTCAGATGGTAGAGCGCTACCTTGGTAAGGTAGAAGTCGGGGGTTCGAATCCCCCCTAAGGCTTTCAAACTATTTTTTAATAATTTCAACATTTTCTAAAGATTCTATTTTATCAAAATCATTATTTAAAAGAAGCAACACTATTTCTAATGTTTTTTTAATACCTGATTGGGATCTTTCAAACAAATCCTCGCTGTTATTATCATTCAAATCGGCATATGTGTCTGTAATGGTGGTGATTTCATACTTGTCTGTTATAATGCTGATTCCGCCACGGCCAACTCCTGCGGTTGTTCCGATAGAAATGTCACAATCGCTTAAGTCTTTTACTGCTTGTGCCATGATTTTGCTCACGGCCTTGTCGCCTTCCTCGTCATAAACCTTAATGCCTTTGATTAGGGTATTCGGTTCAGGAGGATTTTCAACTTTTAAGATCTTTTTAACGGCTTCAATGGTGGGAATGAATAAACTGCATGTTACGCTTAACTGGTTGTAATCGAATTCTCCATATTCTTGAATATTTTCAATATATTCGCACCCAAAATTCCCATCATAGTTTTGGGCCAGGGCATGCAGTTCCCTACCTATTTTTCCATGAGTAAAACACTCAGCTGTGGCTATCTTAATCATTTTTATCTCTTAACTCTTTTAATGCAGTCATTGTGATGATGTTTGCAACCTCATCTAATGTGTATGGGGTTACAGGCTCATTATCCCTAATCAATTTGTTTGTAGTCAATACTAGGTGATTTTCAGTAATTCCTTGTGCCCTCAACTCTTCAACTGCAGGGTTTGAATCATCATATTCAGATATGTCCTTTATTTCAATATGCTCATTGCCGAATCCGAATATTCCCGCAGTTCCGATTGTTGTTGCTCCCCTTTCATGGGCGTGTTTGATTATCTTTGATGCGGTAGGTATTGTGTTTCCTCCTGCAATCACGATAATGACAACATCTCCCTTTACCAAGTCTAAATTATCATCGTTAATATATTCTGGATGGCTTTCTATTTTTCTGAAAGTTTCATCGTGGGTGCATAGCTGCTTTATGAAATCCGGTTTGTTCTGACCAATCTCTGCGCCAAGAAGTGTGAATATGACATCTCCTCCAGATATTGTCTGTCCATCAAATGCACCAATAACCTTTGGCCCTCCTCTGTGTACCTGCATTAGATTAATTGCAATCCTTAAACCTAATCTTCCACATCCAATCAGATCTATTCTTCCTTTAGGGACTTGTTTGTCTTCCATTTTCTGTATTTCATCAACTGTCATATTATCACATTAAATTTTCATAGTTTTTCAATAGGTTTTTTATCAATAACCTCAACAGGAATGTCCAATTCATTCAGAAGTTCCGCTAACTTGTATAATCCTGGAACTTCACTTTCATGATGTCCTAAATCGATTAAGGTTATTCCAAGATTTTTTGCAAGAATTGCAGTCTCTTGGCACAGGTCTCCTGAAATCAGGACATCCAATCCTTCATCATAAGCTAGCTTGATATACTCCGGGTTTTTAAGACCAAATCCAGATATGATTCCAATGTTGTTTATTTTTTTATATAAATTATTGACCACTCTAACGGAATCAAAATTATCCAATATTCTTTCTTTTAGTTGCATTGAATTCATGCCCCTGCAAATCCTACCTATATTTGTGCTTTTATCGAAATAATCAATTATCTCAAGGCCAAGGACTTCCGCTAGGGCTTCATTGGCTCCTCCTTTAATGATGTCCCAATTTGAGTGAACAGTGTATGTTGGAGTATTTGGCTTGAATAAAGGTGGATGATGTGTGATTATCAATGTATTTTCGCCATGATTGTCATCTTCAGGAATCAAATCCATATAAATCTTAATGGAATCGATGTCCTGATTCAAATCGTACTCTCTGCTAAATCCAATGTCATCAAAATCCAATGCCAATCCTGGAGGTATTCTGTCGTCTATAAAATCAATAATCTCTTTAAGTTTCATTTAAATCATTTTGGATTCAATTTTTGAAAGTTCTTCAAGGATAATCTCGTCACAGCTAAAAGGCTTGATTGTAGATACCTTCAATGCTTTTTTATCAGTTAATTCAATGAATTTGGCAATGTCCTGTTCCTTAAAAATCACTTCCTCGAAAAAGCCCATCTCACAAGCGCTGTACAGTACCCCTTCCCTTTTAAGGCATTTGTCCAACACATTTGTCAATACGCCGATTGTCAATGTCATTGTGCCGGAAGTTTTGGTGTCGATGCCTTTTGTTTTTAGTATTGCCTTGTTTGGGGAGTTGACGTTATTTAACCTTTCATGAATATTGTTCTTGTTTTTCAACAATTCATCATTGTCCTCTGCAACAGGATCCTCTATGATGAAAGCGTCAACGTTAAACTTGCTGGACTGTTCTGGAGTGATGCCTCCAAAGCCTGTGGTGTCAATGACAACATCTCCTGAGTAAATCAACTCGAGATTAGATGAAAAATCAATGCTCTTTTCAATGTTTCCTCCAATATCTGTATCTAACATTTCCTTAAGATGGGGATAAATGTCAATTAATAAAATATTTTCATATTTCTCGCTTAATCTTTTTACAATGCCCACTCCAGTAAAATAGGTGCCAATGACAATAATTTTGCTATCTTCATCGATATCTAAGCTTTCAACATAATCAAAAATAACCTGTGACTTCTTATAAATGATGTCATTAAATATGTCAATTAGTTTGATTTCAGATTTGATTGTAAATACTTCAGAGGTAATTCCAGTATCAACATCCATATTTTAACCTTCTTTTTTAAATCCAATTTTCTCAAGAGCTTCGCATGCCTCTTCATAGACGGCTTCTTCGATGCTTTTTTGATGAATTACATGTGAAGGGGAAGTTCCGCATGTCAATATTCTTCCTTTATTGTCTATGAAAATAAGTAATGATCCTGACCCTGGGACACCTAACCTTCCTCTTGCGATTATTAAATCTGCATCACTTTGGTCAAGCGCCATATATGCTTTTGCAAGAGCAGGAATCCTGCTTGTATCTGCGGTGTTGGTATTGATTTGAAGTATTTTTGCTTCAGGCAGATCATATTCATTCAATACTTTATTCAAAACTTCCACTTTGATTCCGTTCTTGTTCGGAACATAAATCTTTTCAGCATTTCTTATGTACTCTTGAATCTCATTAATCTCTTCAAGTGTATCTCCGAATCTGCAATTGTTTCTTGATTCTTCAAATGCATTTCTAATCATCTTTTCAAATGCCATTTTAAACACTACTCTTATTTTAAAAACAGGAAGTTAAATAGTTTGAGGTATTAGGCCTAGTTTCTCAATAACATTAACCACTTCATTATAGTTACCGTATTCCGGTGCCCCTACCCCTTTAACCTCATGAGGATAATTGTCCGCTATTACAGTGGCCAGATTATTTGCGCCCGCATTAAGTGAAAATTCAACATTTTCTGGACCCACGGTAGGGGTTGGCATGGTAATCCTGATTGAAGGATACATTATACGGGTGACTGCAACAATTTTCAACTGTTCTTTTAATGGGAATGGAGGATGATTGGCCATTGGCGTATCATCATATGGATTGAACCCCATTACAGGTATTTCCTCCAATGTTTCGAAATTGGACAGATAGCGTAAGTGTCTTAATCTGTCTTCCACGCTTTCGCCGATTCCTAAAAGCAGTCCTGATGATAATCCTATGCCTGCATCACTAACTCTTTTGCAAGTCAATTTTCTTTGGTCAAGTGAATCTCCTGGTTTTCTTTGATAAAACACGTCTTCATTAATGGTTTCAAGATTGCAGCAGACTGTGTCTGCACCTAATTCGGCCAGTTGACTAATTGACTTTTCATTCAGGTCTCCACCAACATTTACAAGAATTTCCAAATCGGAATTTTCCTTGACGATGCGGCATGCGTTGACTGCTTGTTTTCCTTTATATCCGTATCCTCCGGAACAGCTAACGCGAGGAATGCTTGCCTCCTGAATGGAATTGACTGCATCCAGTATCTCTTCGTTTGATTTGTAAAATGCGTTATAATATCCTTTAGAAGATGTTTCTTCTGCAAAACCGCAGTATTCACACCTTGGTTGAATTTGACATTTGTTGGTAATGTGAACTGTAGATGTTAACTTAATCACTTTTGATTGATTGTCCCTAATCTGTCTTGCAACTGAAAACAATTTTTCATAATCCTCATCTTCAGTAATGTTTAACAATTCCAAAAATTCATCATCGCTTAATTCTTGTCCTTGCATTGCCTTGTTTAAAATCTCATCAATCATATAACATCTAACTCTCTTAAAATTTGTTAAAAATAGATAACTTATTTTTTAATAGCTACTTTCATAACGATTAAAAAATAAGTTAAATAATTGTTGAAGTTAATCAACAATTAAAACTTATTCATTTTGTGTTTATTCGTCTTTACCTAAGTAATCGAGTACGGTAGGTACGATTTCTGCTAAGGAACCGAAGTTCATGGAGTCAGCGGTACCTAATAATGCAGCAGGGTTTAAAGCATCGTCCATTTTGTCGATACCTTCATTTTGCATTAATGCGGTTACTTGGGTTAAAGCTTCGTTAGCCATCATTTGTGCAAATCCAGCAGGAGCACCTAAGATTTGGGTAACAGTGTCTCTGTAAGCTAAGATACCTGCGTAGGTAATAGCGGTTACTGCAGAACACATGTCACATACAGGACCTACCATGTTAGCAGGTAAGGTGAATGCAGATCCTCTTGCTTTTTGACCTAAGTCCATTAAAGTGTCGATGGAACCTTGGTCAGCGAAACCTTCAGCGATGTAAACTTGTCCTTTCATTTCAGGTACTGCACCTGGGTGGTAGGAAGCTACGTTAACATCAGTTCCTAAGTCTTCGAAGATTTTGTTTAATCCGGTTGTAGGAATGGTACATGCGTGAGTTACGATTGCACCAGGTTTGATAGCGTCAGCGAATTTTTCGATGATAGCAGGTTGCATACCACCTTCAGGTAACCAGGTCATAACCCAGTCAGCGTCAGCAACAGCTTCACGGTCATCGGTAGTACATTTCATACCTAAGTCTTCAGGGTGAGTGAAGTGGATTGCACCTTTTTCTGGTTTTGGTACAGTTTCAGCTAATTCAGCAACTTTTGCTCTGATAGCTGGCATTACGTCTTCTGGGTTACCTGCTTTGTGAGCTGCCATTACTTCAGCGTAATCGAAATCATCTACAACAGTGAATTCTCCGTCGAATACTGGGTCAGATACAACTACTTCGTCTACTCCAGCTAATTCTAATAATTCTGCACCCATTTCAATGGTAGAGTGGGTCATTGAGATGTTTTCTTTTCCGGTTGCTTCTGCAACTTCACAAGCTCTTGAGAAGTTGGTAATTCCACTTGCAGCATGAGTTCTGTAACATCCTGCACCTAAAATTGCTACTTTCATTTTTTTTAGTCTCCTTAAAACATATATATTTTAATTTCACTTTTCAAAATTTTCTCGAATCATGAAAAGCATTTACTACATCATAAATTATTTAAAATAGTGTCGTAATTTCTTAATTAATTTGAGGTGTAAGAAAAATATTTCTTATTTATTTTTAAATAATTTTTATGTTAAATCTAACATGTAGTAACATTTATATTTTACATTTTAGGTATATATAAATTTTTATGTAATTTTCTTAAATAGTATTATTTTCACTATTTCTTTTTGTTTTATAGTAATACTAGTATTACTTTTTTATTTATTTAATTAAAATAGTATTACTTTTTATTTTAGAATTATTTTGTTTAAAAATCTATTTTAGTCATGCCTAAAAACGAAAGTTATTTATTACAGATTTAACTGAAATTTTATATAATTAATATTAGTTAGAGGTAATGTTTCATGCATGATTTGATAAAAAAAGCGGTTTATGATGATGAAGCTGCAATTGCAATATCAAAGATGGAAAAGGATGTTGGTGCAGTTGTTGATGCAATCTCAGAATTGTCTTTAGAAGAAACAATGAAGCTGGGAATGCAGTTTAAGAGATTCCCATTGGGATGTGACTTGACTGAAGTGGTGACAGGTACTTGCGCTTCAGATTTGGAATTGATGGATTTGCTTGGTAATTGCCGATTGTCAGACATGATCGGTTCACCAATTCACATTTGCGCTTATGCGTTTGCGGACATTGGAGAAAAATTCGGCATGACTGGACTTGAAGTCATGCAAAAGGTCCATGAAATTGTTGACGTTCCACTTGATCTTGACCATTTTGGAGAGAACGGTGCAATGAGGCTTCCAAAAAACATCAGCGGATGTGGTGGGGAATGCTATAACAAGGGACCTGCATTTACAGAATGTCCTCGTGAAAGAATCCATGAAAGATTGATTGACAAGGAAATGGAGCAAAAAGGCGACAAGGAAGAATGGGTTAAGCTAGCATCATCTGTTGCTGTAAACGTGACTTCCGAACAGACTGGTGACGGTCATGCCGCCCCATTGAGAGAAGCAGAAGACATCGCTAACTTGGCTAAAAAGTATGGCAGAGGATTGGAATCAATCATGTTTGTCGGTGACGGTTATGATGAGGTCATAACTGGATTTGAAAAATCCATTGAGATTGGTGCCGATGTTATTGTTGTTGAAGGAGGGCCATTCAACAGATGCGAAAATACAACTGAAGGATTTGCAAAGACCATCGCAGCTGCAAGAATCCTGTCTCCGGGCAAAGTTGTTGCAACTAATGGTGCCTATGAGCATGAGGTCAGGGCGGGTCTAAGATCCGGTCTTAATATGGTAATCACAGGTTTTCCAAAAAACCACCACGGATACATGTGTGGATATGAGCCTGGAACAGCCAGAAGAGGAAAATTCGGTCTTCCAAGAATTCTTCAAATTATCAATGAGGAATTCCCAAACCGTGGTCTTCCAGCTCAAAAACATGACCTATTGGCAATAGCAACTGCTGTTAAACTTGCAGGTCCGAATTACATTTATCCTAATAAAATCGGAGACTATCATGTTGGGGATGCCCATTGGGCAACACTCGTCAATTCCAGAATGTATCAGGATATCCAGCTAAAACACACATTGGACGATATTGTCAACATGGCTGACGGAAATACAATATCTTTGCATGGTGGAAGGTTCATATCTTGGGTATTGGCCAGTGAATTGGACAATCATGTTGATGAAATAATCATTTCAGACATCGACAAGTGGGTATTGGACAATACCGTTGACAATCTACAAGATTGCTTGAATGCAACAATTATTGCTGAACCGGATGATAAGGCGGCTGCAAGTCAAGCTGACTTCTCAATAGCCTCTTCAACAATGATTCCGGTTAAGGATAGCGTTCTTAAAAAGGTACCTAATGCCTTACCAATCGTGTAGGTCTCTACCTTTTTTTTTCATTTTTCATTTTTTTGACATTACCGTCTCTTTCAAAAACTTGTGTGATTTGAATTTTCACTAGTTTTTGAGTCTCGAAATTTTTTCGTTCTATTTTTTCTTTATTTTTAATTTAAAAGCAGTAAAATTAATATATAAGGTGGAACTTAAATATTAATATGTCTACTTATAATATTAAAGCTCCATATGAATGTATGGAGTTAAAAGAATATAAACTTTCCGATTTTATTCCAGAGTTTTCTGAATTCCGTCAATCTGATGATCTTTCTCGATTTGGTTGTGAAAATATTGAGAATAATCTAATTAGATTAGAAAAAAGAGGTAAAATTCATTTTCAAAATAGGATTGCTATTTGTCCAAGTTGTAAATCTCATCATGCTGTTAAAAATGGTGTTTATGATAGAAAACTAATTTTTTTAAGAATTGGGGAGCAAATTTGCACTGTTCAAAAATATAAGTGCAAAAAATGCGGTAAAGTATTCTATACTGATTTATCTTCACTTGTTTATTCTAATTCTAACGTAACATTACCTGTTATTGAATGTATTGAGAATTTATATCAGATTTATGGTGCTGGACTTCATAAAATACGATTTGACTTAAAACAACAACATAACATTGAAATTTCACATCAAAGCATAGAAAACATATTATTGAACTCCAATTATGAATTTAACTATGATAATTGGACTTATTCAGGTTATTACTTATTTGACAGTCTTTGGGTTAAAATTAATGGTGAATGGAACTATATTTTGGCTCTATTCGACGTTAAACTAAATACTCTTGTTTCGGCCAAATTGGTCGAATCAGAAGATTCTACGGTCATTTATAACTTTTTAAACGAATCACTTAGAAATCAGAAGAAAATTTCCATTGGAACAGATTTAAAACACGAATATCGTGAAGCAATCGATAAATTAAAAGTAAAACATCATTTCTGCAAATTTCACGTAAAACAAATGATAAACAGGAAATTTAAAGACTATTTTGATAAAAATAGTTTGAATGAAGAAGAATATACTGAATTAATTGACTTAAAACAAGACATTTTCAAAGCATTAGATGCAAAAAGCCTAAAAGATGCAAATAAACTACGAGACGAATTAATAAATAAAAAATATCCCAAAAATAAGTTTACAAACAAATTAATCTGGAAATTCATCATCCCCTACTTTAAAAAATTAACGACACACCTTGAAAACTCGAATATTCCATCAACGAACAATAAAATCGAAAATATCTTCCAAAAAGTATTTCCAAAACACATAAAAAGAACAATGAAAATAGAACAAGGACTTTTAAGCAGATTCATGCTAAAATTAAATCACTGGAACATAAAAAACGAAAAAGAAAAAAATCACACAAGTTTTTGAAAGAGCC
>NZ_JAGAXX010000039.1 GCF_017940815.1 Methanobrevibacter sp. | reverse complement strand
GGAGTATTTGTTTTTTGATTAGGCATAATAAAAACTTTTACTCCACCTATTTATTAAATTTAACTATTTTTAGATAAAATTAAAAATTCACAACTAATTTTCATCAAAAAATTTCAAATCAACAAAGTTTTTGAAAGAGTCGAAAAATCAATGAACATTAAATTTGACGAGCTCAAATCCGAGCTTGAAAAGACTCAAAACCAGAATGAGGAGCTTAAACGGGAAATTTCTGAGCTTAAGGACTTGATTCGGGAAAAATAAAAAAATTGCAGGAGATTGTTCTCCTGCTAGAACTCGTTGCTTATGTGGTATCCGAGATGGCCGTAGTGATAGGTTGCATACACAGGGGAGTAGAAGTAGCTGTGTCCCTTGTGGAACTTGACATATGCATAGTGGTTGCTGTATGCTGAATGTCTGGTCTTCTTGTAGTTTTTCTTTGCCTCTTTTTTAAGCTTTTTCCATGTCTTGCTTTTTATGTGTCCCTTATATCCGTCATAGGTCTTGACCTTCTTTGCGCTGACAGGTTCTGAGAACGCACAGCCCATGGTCATTCCAACAATGAATATTGCAAGAACAGCAATTAAAATTTTGGTTGCCTTTTTCATTTAAATTCCTCTTGTTTATTGGATGATTTTTCTTTTGTTAATTAATATTTATATTTATTTTTTTTGCGACAGGATTTTATGCATTTCCTAGTTGCATCCAATAAAAATGTTTAATAAAGATTTTTCACATAACTTATGTATAATCTTTTTTAAGGAGTATATTGTAATGAAATTGTATGATAAGGAAATGGGTTTAAGATATTTTATTTACACACGAGGATTGCCTGCTCTTATAATAGTGGATCTTTTCTTAATCACAATATCTCTCATTTTTGAAATCCCAAATGATTTGGCTACCAGTATCCAACGATTTGATTGGGTAGTCTGTATCATCCTTTTAGCAGAATATTTCATGACCATGTTCAAATCAGCATCAAAAAGGATTTACATTCTTGATAAGGAAAACATTATAGGATTGATAGCATCAATACCTTTTGATTTGATTTTAATATACACTCCGATAGGAGTGCCAGTTTTCATTTTAAGGTATCTAAGGCTTTTCAAATTAATCCGTGTTGTTAAATTGGCACAATTTGATTATATAAAGGAACTATTTGAAAAGACAGGATTGCATAAGATTTTAGGAGTCATAATTCTAGTCATTGTATTGTTCACAATACTGTTCATGGCTTTTGGTCCTAGCTACACTAGTTTTGATGATTTCTATTATGTCATAGTGACCCTGACCACTGTTGGATACGGGGACATCTATCCTAAGACCCATAACGAGAAGGTATTGGCAATAATTTTGATATTGATTGGAATATTCGTGTTCTCCACAATCACTGCGGCAATATCCTCATTCCTCACAGACCGCATTTTGGATAAGGATGATGCGGATCTCCTTCAGGAGATTAAGGATGACAATAAGGAGCAATCCGAATCTATCATGAACGAGTTGAGCATTGTTCGAGAGGAAAATAAGAAACTGCACCAGGAAATCGAGGAATTGAAGGAATTGATAAGGGAGAAGGATTGAATTGCCGCTGCTTAAACTTAACTCTGATGACGATAATGAAATTAAGGAGATTATAAACAATAACATTGCGACTTCCATGAGACTCAACGCTCCTTTTCACAATTATTGATTTTAAATGGTTGTCCAATAGAAAATTGGGCAGTATTGGAAGCAAAATCAGAAATCACCTATTGAAAGAGGCTAAAAATGGCAGCTTGATGAGGCAATGATTTCATGCTTCCAAAAATCCAGAGTGACGTTTATCTTGAGTATAAAAATAAAGTTCTTATAATTGATACAAAGTACTATTCTCGCACAACTCAAGAATATTGGGGAGTCAATACAGTTCACTCTGGAAATTTATATCAAATTTTTACTTATGTTAAAAATAAGGAAAGCGAGCTTAAAGGAAAATGTTATCCTATTTCTGGAATGTTACTTTACGCAATGGCAAATGAAAGTATTCAACCGGATAATGAGTACATGATGAGTGGCAACAAGATTTCAGTGAAATCAAAAGTCAGCTGGATGATATTGTAATTAATTATCTGATGTTATGTGATTTTTTTTAATGATGGATGTAAAAAAAGCATTATTAATGTCTTATTGTAGAGATGAACTCTACAATACCCCAGAGACATTAAATACATAATCTAATCTAAGAGTTACTTGGAAGTGAACTCTGATTATTATATTGTCATAAATTGTATATAAATTTAATTAGTTGGCCAATAAATTGTGTTTGTCCGTAAAAACCTAATGTATGGTGGAAAACTTCATATGTTGCCGGTTATTGAATTTGAAGTAAAAATTTCTTTATCATAAATTTGCTTCAAACAAAAACTACATTAACAACCTCACCACAATATTAATACAACCAGACCATTTAAATTTGGACTCTTTAAAAACCAAAGGAGTTGATAACATTTACATTTTAGAAGAAGATGACATCAAATTGATTTTTGCACTTTTAAGCGTGGTTTTCATAACCCATGCAGTGTTTTTCATGACTGTAAGCTATATTGTCACCGGTGACCCGTTTCTGGCACTGAAGAACTTCTACCTGTTGAGATATAACATGGGGGTCTGAGATGAGGGACTTTGCAATAGTTACAGTTATCATCACAATCATCGGATGTGTGATATTCATGTTTTTGAATCCTGTGCTTTTTGCCGATTTCACGCCCGACTACTCGCAGGATGAGGTTTTCTATCCTCAAAACGGCCAGTATGACTTTCGCCTCTTCAACATAAGTACGACCAACTCAAGCAACTTCACGGTCGAGATGATAAATGCGGGCCATGCAAAGCTGATGTCAGGCAAGGGCTATGCTATAAATGTCATAAACTATGACAAGATGTTTGACTTTGAGGCTGGGGGAAATCAGAAAAGCATTGAGGCAGAGATGAAAAGGCCGTATCAGATTGTGGAAGGAGTTAAAGTGTATACCGCAGATTTCATACTCTACAAGAGGTATGGAAGCTTTGTTAAAAAGGATAATATTGAATTGTTCATAACATCTGACAGTCCCAACGAGACCGCTTACATGGTCAATTCCCTAAAAATAGTTGAATAATCAATATCTACATTGCAAGGGTTTGTTCCTTGCAAAGCACAGATTAGATATTGATAATGACATAATTAACGTCGAATTTAAAAATTCCTTGTGGAATTTTTTCAATTCTATTATTAGTTAGAATGAAATCATATATAAAGTTAATCGTCATTAGATATAAATTGTAAGGTGTGTTCATTAGGTTTACTGAACCCGAACAATGCTGTGACATTGTTCCAAACCAATATTGAGAATCCTTACAATTTATGGGAGGGTATCATGGCTTCACATCAGTTTAAAAACAACCAATGTGAATGCAGTTGCCATGCACCATTGAATGATGATGTACAGCATAACTGCAATCCAAAATTTCCTTTGGATGCTCACAAGCATTCTAATTTTTTAATAATTGCTGTATTTAAATATTATTTTATAGTTTAGGCAATTTTTATAGCTTTTTAAAAGAAATATTGCATTTATCATGGAATATGAAAAATTTAATATATCAACTTCGCTAAAAATAATATTGGAGATGATGATGGATAATCTTGAAAGGGACCTGGACGAGCTGAATAAATCCATAATCGATTTGGAAAGTCAAATTGCTGAGGCTGAAGCAGAGGCTCAAGAAAATATACGGCCATTGGAGAGTGAACTTGAGCAGGTGAAGGCAGATAAGAGAAGTTTCGCCTCCAAGAACGATTTTGAATCTGTTCAGGACTGCAATCGCAGGGAAAACAACCTCAAGTTCAGGATAGATGCCCAATGGAACAAATGTTTTATCCTAAAGGATAATCTGTTCAAGCTTAAAAAAGAAAGAAAAATCCTTGAGAATAAAATCAAGCTTGAAAAGGACAAGATCAAAAGAAACAAGCAAATAAAAGCTCAAATGATTCTTGTTTTGAAAAACTATAAGAAAACCAAGAACCTTGAGACTGCCGCCATAGACTCACACATAAACCCTGACCATGTCTGGCAGTGGCTTGAATGGGGACGCAACGACTTCAACGAAACATACGCCTATTTTTATGATGAAGTCCAGAAAATGAAGGCGTATTTCAAGGCTGTTAAAATCAAAAAGCTGTATAAGCAGATGGATGAGGTTATTGAAGCCTACAAGAAAACAGGATCTCTTGAAAGGGCTTCAGAAATGGCAAATGTCCGCTATGATACTGTCATGTACTGGTATGAATGGGGCTCCCGTGGCTTTGGCGAGGAGAACAGCTACTTTTTCGAAAAAATTGACGAACTTTGAAAAATTGTTCTCGATGCAGAATATTGCTTTGACATCATAATTGATTCAGGATTGGATTAAGTCAATTTTGACCTTGAAAAATGGATAGATTTATATTTGACCAAACCAATATCCTAATTATGGAAAAACTGAAATGTTTCATGAAAAAATTTAGGTGAAATGATGACAACAAGATTAGACAAGTTCAAAAGGGAAATGGAACCTGCAAGACAGTTGTATGCCAAAGAGTTAAAGGATTTTGCCCGCAGATATGATGCCTTGGGTGAAATGACCATGGGAGAATTTCCAGACATTGATGTCCAGGAGTACTTTTTCGATTTTGAAAAGGTCAATGGAACCTCTGAGGATGAGCTGGATAGGATCTTTATAGAAATATCCGACCACATGGATGAATTTTCAAAAAGCAACGGAATCGAAAAGTTCAGCCAGTGGGCACGTATTTTGATTTGAGTTGGAGGGTCAATATGGATATCACAAAATATCCCCAATTTGAGTTGTATCTGTTGACATTGAATCTTTTGAGATTTAAAAATCAGCTGATTCCAATTGACTGTGACGAAAGATGCATCAATTCCACAATAATCAATAGGGCATTCCCTGAAATTTTACCTGTTTTGATAAATTTTGCATTTCACTGATAATGTTGATGGCTATTTTTAAATAGAAATGACATTAAAAAAAATAAGAAAAGATTATTTGAATAAATAATCTAATGTAGGAATCCTCCCATCACAACGACTATTCCGATTACCCAAACAATCACCGCAACGATGATTATGTATTTACCGTGCCTTGAAAGGAACGGATTTTCCTTTTGTGTGAAATAGATTATCGCACCTGCAATGACTCCGAGCAGTGGGGACACGATTGCAAGTATGTATCCGATGATTGCAATTATGAGCTCTTTGTCTCTGCCATTCTCTCACCTCCCTTGACATTGTTTGAAATTCATTACTTCCTGCAGAGGGCTGCAAGCAAGTGAATTAAACCTATTTAGGTATTTGTTCATTATTATACTTTTTTTGCCATCAATTGAATGAATCCTAGGAGTTTTATTGGCCGCATCTTTGAAGATGAACATAATGTCAATGTTATCATTGAAAGATTTCCAATGTTCAATAATTTTCTATGAACATTGATTATAAAAATACCAAAAACTTTATAAAGGATGGCAACAAATATAATAGTGTAGGAACAAACACCACAGTTCTTATTTTTTTTATTAAACCAAATTAATGGAGGACCATTACCTATGTTAGAATTGAAAAAACAAACACACAAAGAAATTGATATTGACGAACTTTTCCAGATGATTTCTGGCTTGAAGGACTTCCTTGATGAGGAGGTCGATTTTGGGGATAAAATCTGCCTTGAAAGCCTTGATGCAGTCATTGACCTTCAGGACGATGACGGAAGCTTCAAGCTGATTGATTCTTATGATATTCCAAGCGATGCAAGAGTCGATTTCATTTACATGCCGACATACATTTGCTCTGCAATACTTATGAAGGCATACCTGATGGATGAGAATCGCTTCACCATGAAGGCGAAGTCAGCCTTAATTAATGGACTTAAGGTGGCATGTGCACGCAACCTCAGAGGCCACGGCTATGAGGCATTCAAGGGCCAGATTGAGGCATTGGAGATATTCTTCAAGGCAGGGCTTAGAGAGTTCATGGACCTGCATTCCGACTTATGCCCGGAATTTAGCGAGATGATTGAAAAGATTATTTCCATCTTCAAGGACAAGGAGGCCAATGGGGACTTTAAGGGCCCATGGAACGAAAGCTATGAGGAGGATATCAAGGCTGTCAATCAGTATTTCTCTCAAAGGCAAGTCTTTGTCTATGGAACACTGATGGATGGCGAGGCCAATCACGGATACCTTGAAAACTCGCAATGTCTTGGCAAGGGCACTGTCGATGGCTACGACATGTACAATGTCGGATGGTATCCTGCAATAGTTCCCGGAAACTCCTTGATAGTCGGTGAACTTTATGAGGTTCCTTTAAAGGACATGCCTGCAATCGACTCCCTTGAAGGAGAGGGTAGTTTATATGCCAAGAAATGCGAAAGGGTGACAGTGGATGGCAAGAAGTCTCTTGCATTTGTCTATGTTTTCCTTGAAGACATCTCAGGACTTGAAAGGATACCTGCATGGAACAAGGACTATGTATGGTACGTTTCCTACGGAAGCAACATGGATGAGGAAAGGTTCATGTGCTACATAAAGGGAGGATCATATGAGGGAAGCAGGCCTCACCCGGCCTGTGAGGACACAACACCTCCTGTTGCGGTTAAAACAATTGAAATCCCATATGGAATGTATTTTGGAAACAGTTCCGGATCATGGCAGGGCATGGGAGTGTCATTTTTAGACGTCACCAAAAGGGGAAAGTCCCTCGGAGTTGCATATCTCATAACACGTGAGCAGTTCGAGCACGTGGTGTTTGAGGAAAATGCCGGACGTCCTCAGAATAAACTCTATGGTTGGTATGAGGACACCATTGACCTGAAGCCAATGAACGGCTTTGAGGTGAAGACAATCACCAATGTGGACCTTCGCGAATATAATAAGCCATCTGTAGACTATTGGCATGTGCTGGTTAGGGGAATCGCTCAACACTGGAATGAATTGTCGGATGATGAAATTGAGGATTATCTTGGCTCCTGCATGAGATAATCTTCCCATGCCCTTTTTCGAATGATTTATATATAATTTGGTAAATATTAAAAACAGTTAATGTTGATTGTTATGATTGACTGGATTGGTCTAATATTGTTTTTTGTTGCAGTGGCGTCATGCTGTTGCCTTGGCAGTGATGATTCTTCTAAAAATACGTCTTCACGAAGCAGTACTTCAACAGGCAGGCGCAATAATTACTCTCAAAGGTCAAATTATTCATATTCTGAATGCCCTTCCTGCGGCGCACCATACTTTGACGGTTACTGCGAGGAATGTGGATATCCTGACATTAATCAGGGATGGCTTGGTGAGAATTATTAGTGCAGCAGATAAATGAAATGTAAAAAAAGTTATGGTGTGGAGTGTTTAAACTCCACTTCCGGTTGCAATGGTTATGTTTTCAGTGTATAATGGTGTTGTTGATTTCGCAGAGTCAACCACTTTTATTTCAGCCTTTACAGGTGCCTTCTGGTCAAAGTAGCTGCCGTCAAAGTTGTAGGTCTTTCCGCTGTCAGGGTTAAGTTCATTCCAAGCGATTGTGGAATAAAGCACCTTGTCCTGGCTGTCATAGAAGTTCACTGTAACCTCCAGATAATCAAAGCCTGTGCCCACATAGATGTCGCCTGAAACTGAACCGGTAAAGTATCCGTAGCCGTCATCCTTGATGTCCTGTGTGATGTTTCCAACTTCAATTGAGTTTTCAGCATTCACCTGATATAATGCGCTGCCTGCTATTATCAATGCGAACACCAATACGACTGTCAGGACTGGAACTGCCCATAATTTCTTGTTGTGTGCATAATATCCCTTGAAATAAAGTGTAAGGATTGCCGCAATGATAAAGAGCACTGCAGATATCTCACCGAACCTTCCGATGAACATGTAGATTAAAGCTCCGGTTGCAATGAACTCGACTGCAGCTATAAGTGGCTCGTCCATTTTCTCCATCAGGAATATTCCGATTACGCCACCAATTATTCCGATTGCCATTGCAGTCAGGATGTTGTTCCATCCCATAAGCATAGGGGTTCCCAAACCTTCGGCAATTGAGACGACAATGCCCACAACTGCAAGAATCAAAGGCAATTTTGTAACAAATTCACTCTTGCTTTCTGTATTTTTCACAGGTTCTTCCTTGGCCTTTTGAGGGGTTTCATTGAGATTGAAACCGCAGCCGTCGCAGAACTCTGCATCGTCTTCAAGTTCCTTTCCACATTTTCTACAATATTGAACCATGATTGGTTTCCTCCTTTATTGTTATAGGTAAATTTTAATAAATGTTATCCGGTAGTCGTTTCAACGTCTGATGATCCGCCTGATGAACTGCTGCCATCATCACTTGAAGATTTTCCTGATGAACTGCTGCCACTGCTTGATGACGAATCGTAGCCATAATCATCATAATCGTAATAGTCGTCATAGTAATCGTCATATCCGTCAAGGTAACCGTTGTTGTATCCCTCCTCGCTTGCCCTTCTCAGGTCCTCTTCAGAATACTTGTTGGTGTTGTTTGAGGATGGAACGCTCACTGACTGTTGGCTGTCCTCAAGGGTTGCATTGACATTTGAGTTTCCGGGAAGTCCGAAAGCGAGGCTGTCAAGCATATGCTTGATGATGTTCAGGTCATCTCCTGCAATGACAATGTTGTCATGTGTGTCGTTGTTTACAATGTTTACTATGTAATAGTGTGTGCCGTTGATTGAGTTTTCCTTGATTTGGTAGTTCTTGTAAATCTCAACGTTATTTGCTCCATTCAAAAACACGTCCCTTGACAATGCATATGCTGCAGCTCCGGTAAGGCTCATGTCCTCCTGACTGTTGAAGGCGGTCATGGCAGTGTGTTTGGATGGGCATGCGTACAGTTTGATTCCACTTGAATCCTTTTTCCAGCTTGCATCATCAGCCTTCGGAACATCGATTGTTGTCCCGTTGCTTATGTTTATGTTTTCATATTCGACATTATGTGCCAATAGTGCATATCCTATTCCTATTGCAAGAACAGCAATTATTGCCACAAGTGCTATAATTATAATTTTTTTATTATCCATTTTCTCACATGTTAATATCTTTCATATCTGACTTATATTTTTATTGTGTGGTCCTTTAATGAAGATTTGCAAATAAAATCAGACGGTTATTGGGGATAATCCCATTTTATTTTGAGGATATATAATTCTCTGTTTGACTTTAAAAAACATTTTAACTATTATGGCATGTTACCCATATAGTTTAGTTAATGGGGTCTATAGGGTTTGGCGGATTGTTTGGAGAATTGCAGGGAAATTGTTATTAGATATATTATTGTATAAAAATTTAATAGGGTGTATACGTGAACGGCAGGCAAAAATGTGAAATCATCAATCAAATCAGACGGAAAGTTGCAGACAATAACGGCATTGATTTTGTCATCTATGACTGCACATTTGAGGGCGAGTGCAACGGAAGGTGTCAAAAGTCAGATTCCGAGCTGAACTATCTTGAAAGCGAACTTGAAAAAAGGCAGAATGAGAGAATCAGGATTAACCTTAAGGGAATTTTCACTTTGGATGGGGAAGTTGAAATACGAAATTCTCCAGATGAGAACCTTAAAAAGCAAGAGAAGATGGAGGAGCTCATGAAAAATCCCGAGCTTGAGGACTTGCCTCCAAGGTATCTTGACATGCTGCTTTAGTGGGCAATTCTTGAATCGTTGAGTTTGTAGCTGTGTCGGTTTTTTGACTCATTTTTAAGCAAATTTTATATTTATAATGTTATAAAATTATTAATATGACATTCGAAGAGGAGATTGTTGATTTTACAAACGCATTAGTTTCAAAAAAGAGAGGAATCACAACTGAAGAAACAAATAAAATAGCATTGGTTTTGCCGTTTTTAAGATTTTTAGGATATGATATTGAAAATCCTCAAGAGCTAAAAGCAGAATATTCAGCAGATGTAGGGGTTAAAAAGTCTGAAAAAATAGATTTAGCACTTTTTATTGAAAATGAGTTAAAAATGCTAATTGAATGTAAACCTGCAAATGTAAGATTGACTTCAAATCATCAAGACCAATTGTATAGATATTTTTCAGTTAGTGAAGTTAAAATTGGAGTTTTAACTAATGGAATTGTTTACCGTTTTTTCACAGATTATGACAATCCCAGTCGAATGGATGATAATCCTTTTTTGGAAGTTGATTTAAGAAATTTAACTGAATCAAAAATAGAATCATTAAAATTATTTACTAAAGATAATTTTTCACTTGAAAAAATAATGGAACACGTTGAAGAGCTAAAATACAGGCAAATGATTCATAATGCATTGCTTGAGGAAATTAATTATCCAAGTGATGAATTAATTCATACAATTGCTAAAAAAGTTTATTCTGGAAAATTAACTAAACCTCGCATTAAATATTTTGAAAAAATTATCAAAGAAGAATTAAAGGATGTTTTTGATAATGATTATGAGCTGGACCCTTCTGATATAATCACCATTGGAGAGGAAATGGAAGGTTTTTATATTGTTCGAGCTATTGTAAGTGAAGTTATTAATTCCAATAGAGTTAGTATAAGAGACCGTAAAAGCTATTGTGGAATATTGTTAGATGATAATCATCACTATCCAATCTGTCGATTGTATTTTAATGATTTGGATAATTTGATAGTTGCGTTTTTTGATTCAATGCAGAAGGATAAACATGGTGGAAGAGTTGAAGAACGTATTGTAATAAATAATGTAGTTGATATTTATAATTATAAGGAAAAATTGCTTGAAACAGTTAAATCTTATGATAAAATGAAATAAAGTTAATATATTGTTAGATAGGGATAATATGAAAAAAGAAACAGTTTTTAATATAACACAGTATCAATTAAACCATTTGATAACTAATATTGACACTGGAGAAATTGCTCTTCCAGATTTGCAGCGTCCTTTTGTATGGGACAACAGCAAGGTAAAGGAGCTATTTGATTCACTTTATAAAGGTCTTCCAGTTGGAATGTTGATTTTATGGAAGATTAACGAAAGTAATAATGAATTTAAGCCTATTGGTTTAGATAAAAAAACAACACCTTCAAAACTTATCATTGATGGTCAACAAAGATTGACAGCATTATATTCTGTTATTACAGGTTCTGAAATTATTGACAAGAATTACAAGCACAAGCAAATCAAAATTGCATACAATCCGTTCGATGAGATTTTTGAAGTGCAAAACGTGGCTATTAAAAATGATCCGTTATGGGTCAGCAATATCACTGAAATATTTCAGGGAAATATTTTCTCATTCGTAAATGAATTCATTAATAATTTAAAGGAAAAACGTCCAGATTTTGAATTTGATGAAATGAAAGTTCAGGAAAATATCAGTTCACTTAAAACATTGGAAAGCTCCTATCAGATAAGTGCCATTGAATTGGCATCAAGCTTGGACCCTGAAGAGGTATCTGAGATATTTGTTAGAATCAACAGTACAGGTAAAGCTCTCAATCAATCAGATTTCATCTTTACCTTGATGTCTCTTTATTGGCCTGAAGGAAAAGATAGTTTTGAGAACTTCTCATATGAGTCCAAACTGCCTGCTGAAATTGGAAACACGTCATTCAATGTCATTAATGAGGAGCCTACAAATGAAAACCTTCTTCGTTCAACAGTTAGTTACTCATTCCTAAGAGGTCGTCTACGTTATGCATATCTTATTTTAAAAGGACGTGATTTGGAAAACAAGACAACAACTGAAGACGAGCGTGTTAAAAACTTTGAGATATTGAAAGAGGGTGCAAAGGAAGTCTTAAGTCTTGTTAATTGGCATGATTTTATAAGCATCATTCAGGCTTCAGGTTTCGTGAATGAAAACATGATTGGATCTAAAAATGCACTATATCAAACCTATGCACTATACTTATTGGGTCGTGTAAAGTATGGATTAAAACATAATGAACTCAAATCCATCATCGCCAAATGGTTTGTTTTCAGCATCCTGACAAGGAGATATACAAGTTCACCTGAATCAATTATAGAACAGGAATTGAGCAATTTCAGGGAAAATGATAATCTACTTGAATATTTAGAGGGAATCATTGCATCCGAGCTGACAAATGACTTCTGGGAGGTGACCTTGCCTCAAAGATTGAAGTCCTCACGTTCAAATCCTGCAGAATTCACATATATTGCAAGCAAGATATTTGAAGACAATAACATATTGTTTTCTGAGATAAAACTTAAAGATTACTTGTCTCCGTTGATAAACAGTCCAAAAAGACAAGTTGAAAGGCATCACATATTCCCTAAAAACTATCTTAAAAGCGAATTAAAGTTGAAACAGGTTGATTTTAACCAGATTGCAAATATGATTTATATTGATTATCATGTGAATATCAGAATAAGTGACATGCCCCCGTATGAATATTGGGATGTTGTACTGGATGAATGCAGTGACAATACTCGTGAATTCGTAAAGGAAAATTATACTGAGGCGTATGATTTGCCAGTTGAGTTTTGGAAAATGGATTATTTTGACTTTTTAGATAAAAGAAGGAAATTGATGGCTGAAAGTATTAGAAAGTATTTTGAAAAATTATGATAAATATTTTTATAAGTGTATAAAACAATATTAATGTAGGTGTAAGTTATGGAAGAAAAATTAAAAGATTTCTATGACACTTTAATTGAAAACTTGGATTCATATAATGGGGAATATGCGTCATTTATTGATTGTGGTCCTAATTTATTTAAATTAATGTGTGATATTTTAGAATATGATATAACACAAGAAATTAGGAAGGATTTATGTGGTGGAATTGCTTATTATGTGGTTCCTATGGATATTATTCCAGAACAAATATACGGACCATATGGATATATTGATGATATTTATCTCTCAGTTTATGTTTTAAGGATTGTGGCTGATGAATATGGTTATGATTTTATTCAAAAAATATGGGATAAACCACAAGATATTAAAAATGTGATGGATGATTGTGAAAGTAAAGCTTTGGATGTTTTAAAAGAAGAAGAAATAAAAGCTATTTTAACCTATGTTGGGTTAAAATAACTAATTTATCATTTTCCATCCAAATAATTTTATTTTTTCTCTAAACGTTTTAAATTCATCATTGTTCAGTTCTAGTTCGATAAATAATTCTGTATGTTGGGTATGTCGATTTGAAACGATTTTTTTTATGTTGTTTTCATATTGATTGAATTTATATAACGTATCCATAAATTCATCATTTTTTATTAAACCATTTACAATAATTTTTAGGTTAGAGTTTTCTTTAAAGTATATGCAATTT
Organism: Methanobrevibacter sp.; assembly: GCF_017940815.1. Lineage (GTDB taxonomy): Archaea > Methanobacteriota > Methanobacteria > Methanobacteriales > Methanobacteriaceae > Methanocatella. The sequence goes on along the minus strand of NZ_JAGAXX010000039.1, from coordinate 10,361 downwards.
ACTTCGGATAATTTATCAACGTCAATATTTTCTTCATTGGAAATGTTGTGTTTAATTCTTGGTTTTTCACATTTAGAAAGTGATTCCTCAGCTTTTTCTAAATTACGCACGCCCCATGGAAGATTTTGTTTAATAACGTCTAAATACAAATTATACAAATTAGATCTTGAAATTGTTATTCTGCCATTCTTGGTATTTTTAGTATAAATCCATGCATTATTTCCAAAATAAACCCATGAAAATCCTGTTGCAGTTCCACTGGATTTTAATCTTTTGAGATATTTTGCAGGTAATGGATTTAGAATATGGCTGAAAATATCTTTTTCATTTTTAATAGTTTCATAACTAATTTCAATTTTGTCATCAAGGGTTTCTTGTAAATGGCATTCTTCAAGAGTTTTTTTAGCTTTATTTAAATCTCTTACTCCCCAAGGAAGATTTTTTTCTTTAACTTCTAAATATAATTTGAATAATGTTGTATTATATAAAGTTACATTATGAAGTTGATTAAAATACTGCCAATTGTTGTTGACTTTTTTAATCCATGCAAATCCACTTGAATTAGGTTTTCTAAATCGTTTACGGTATTCTGCAGGTAAGGGGTCCAGGATATGTTTGTATTCATCAGGAAGGTTTAATTCTTTATTTTCAGTTTGTTTATTATACTCATTTGTTTCATAGTTAGGTTCACATCTACTTAAAGATTGTTTGGCTTTTTCTAAATCTCTTACTCCCCAAGGTAATTTCCTATTTTTAACTTCAAGATATAAATCGAAAATGTTTTGTCGTTGTATGGTAATTGTTTTATTATTAATGTATTTATTATATCTCCAATTATTATATCCTTTAAACACCCAAGCAAATCCTGTTTTTGATTCTTTTACTCCTTTAAATGAATTTCTTAATTTCGAAGAAACTGGATCTAAAATATGTTCATAGGGAGTGTTCTCATATTCATTTTCAATTTCTTGGGATTGTTCTTTTTTTTCTTTAGGTTTTGGTGCGTCAATTGGACTTTGCAGTATATTGAGTTTTTCATAAAATTCATTATACTCTTCACCAAAGTTCTGTTTTCCACGTTTATACCAATATTGTAAGGTTTCATAAGTAATATTGGAATTAAATGCTGCGGTTTTCAATGAAGAACCTGAACCAATTTCTTTTAAAACATTTTCCATTTGTTGTTTTCTTAATGTATCAGCAATGGTTAAGTCCGGTTTATTGTTAAATGATTCAATTGTGTAAAAATTCTTCATGGAATCTATTGATTGTTTTTTAGCATCAGTGTAACGTTTGTAAAATTCGATATTTTCTTTTCCAGAGTTATTTTTACCTTCATTAAACCAATGAGTGATTTTATAGAGATTGATTCCAGCAAGTTCAGCTGCTTCTTTTTCGCTTTTTCCATCTAAAATGCTGTCAATAACAATGTTCATTTGTTCTTCTTTTGTAAGTTCATTTTCTTCTTCATGCTTTACTTTAGGTTTAATGGTGGCGCTGTCTGAAATATAATATTTATCTAAAAAGTTTTGACAAATATCTGAATCTTTTAATGTGTATACATCTTCATCCTCATCATAAGTTAATAAATCAAAATCCTGAAGTTCCCATAATCTTCCAGTAAACTCTAGGGGATTTTTAAAATTATTGTTCAAATCCGCAACTTTAAACTTATTTCCAGGGGCAATTTCTTCTGTCAATTCTTTTAGGTAATTTGCAGTATTGACGTAACGCTTACAATTTTTACAATAATCCTCCAAACCATCCTTTGTTTTTTTGCTTTTGTAGAATTTAGAAATAGATAATGTTTTTTTACAAATTGAACATTTTTTGTTAAGTTTTTTAGGTTCTTCTTTTTTAGGTGTTTCTTCAATAGGTTTATCTTCTAAAAGACCATATTTAGTTATGAATTTTTCTAAAGTACTCTTCTCAACAAGTAAATATTCATTATTTTTTTGTTTTATTAAGTTAAAATCTTCAAGGGACCATATGCAGTCGTTGATTTCAGCATCTGATGAGAAAATATTATTTAAATCATCTTTTCTAAAAGGAGTTTCTGGTTCAACATGATCTAATAATCTAATTAGTAAATTGCTTGCATGTCTTTTTCTTGAACATTTTTTACATAGGTTCTTTTCATGTCTTTTAAGTTTTTTTCCGCAAATTTCACAGTTTTTTTCATTAGTTTTTGGAGTTTGGTGTTCATCCACTTTTGAAATATCTTTTATAAGGGTTATGGAATCTTCATATTTCTCTAGTTCATTTAATAAGATGTCTAGATTATTTAATAGATTGTCCATGTTTTCAATGTATTCTCCCAGTTTAATAACATCGATTTTATTAGGAACACTATTTACAAAAATGTCAATGCTTGTTTCATTTAATTCAGTTTTAAAACCCGGGTAATTTTCAATAAAATATTTGGAGTTGATATATACTTGCTTTGTATTAATTATTCCATTATTTTTATCTGAATAAATGGAAAATACATCAAAAGTTAAAATAAATAGAGCAGGTTGAGGTATATCCTTTTTAATTTTACCAAATAAGAATATCTCTTGATCTTCTTTTTGACGTTTGGCAAACCATTTGCTAGAATCTTTGGTTGTATAAACATAAGTGATTTTTTTTAAATCTTTTACTTCATCATTATTCAATAAATCATGTGAGTTATCAATATTGCTTTTAATATTTGGAAATGAACGATATAATTTATTAAAAAATTTGTTTATGTTAGTGTTCTTTTTATTTGACATTTTTTTTACCCTTATTAAACTATAATTAATAATAATTTTATAATATTAAATATATAATATTATATTATAACATAAAGGTGATTTCTATTAGTTCTAATAAATCTTCAACATTAGAATCAGTTGATAATGAAAATAAATGTTGGATTCATACGGTGGATCCCTCATTAATTAAATCAATTGATAAAAATAATTTAATTGGTTTTAAGAATGAAAAAACTAAAAATTTATCAAAAAGGTTTTATCCAGGAAATGAAATTTTTCTTGTAACTCGTATGAATGATAAGTTTGTTTGTTATGGATATACAGTAATTGAAGAAATTACTCTTCGTAATAAAAAGGGATTATATAAAAATTTTTATAAAAATTCCACACAATTAAAAATAAAACGCATTAAATATTTTTTACATCCTGTTATAATCGATAATTTTAGAAATCAATTAAAATCAATTAAATCTACTGGTAGGTTATCTGATGTACTGAGGGTGGGTTATTATAAAGAAATTACTTCAAATGATTATCGAATTATAAAAAAACAATCTGCAACAACAGGTATGTTTCCAATGTATTTTGATACATATTCTGAAAATATGAAAGAATTTATATTAAATACTTGTAAATCAATTCATAATGTGTTAAAAACTCAAGAAAATCACTCTCAAATTGAAATTATGTATTTTATATCACTATTAAGAGAAGCTTTAAAAGGCTATCGTATAAATAAAGATTTGGAGGAATTAAAACGATTTTATTCAAGATATGCTAATGAATTAGGTTTTAAACATATTCCATCTAGAGATGCAAAAAGTTTTGTGGTGTTACTCACTCCTTCAGGTGAAAAAAAGAATTTTTCTTATATCAGTTTAAAATAGTGTTGTGGTAAAATGGAAAATGAAGATATATTAATGGCTTTAAAAAATGGTAATGTTCCTTCAAAGGGTGCAAAAAATTTATGTATTGGACGTGATGCAGAAATTGATGAATTTGAAAGACTTTTGGAAAAAGTAGATGATGAAGATAAGGCTATTTGTAAATTTTTAAATGGAGAATTTGGTGCGGGTAAGTCATTTTTCTTAAAAGTTATTGAAGATATGGCTTTTAAAGATAATTTTGTTGTTTCTTGGATCACTATTGGACATAATCTTCCATTTAATAAGATTGATTTGGTTTATAGAAATATTGCAAAAACATTAAGATGTAAAACTGGAACTTCTCTAGAGCATATTTTGGATAAATGGTATACACAATTGTATAATATGTCTTCACAAGATACAGATAATGATTTTGAAAAACATAAATTGCTCAGAGAAAGAATTCATGATGAATTAGAAGAAACAAGACAATTTTCATCTACTTTTGCAACAGCTATTGAAAACTATGCAAAATTAAGATCTGAAGGAGATGAGGAAGGTGCCTCTTCAGCTGTTTCATGGCTTAGAGGAGATGCAAATATACCATTTTCTGTTAAAAAGAAATTTGGAGTTAAAGGTGAAGTTGATAAAGATACTGCATTAGGATTTTTAGAAGCATTATCTATATTTATTAAATCAGTAGGTTATTCGGGTTTGGTAGTTTTAATAGATGAAGTTGAATATATTAGAATGTTACATACTCAGAATATTAGGGATGCCGCATATAATTATATTCGTGATATTTATGATAATTGTAATCTAGGTAAATTTCAAAGTTCATTATTTATTTTCGCAGGAACTCCAGAATTATTTGAAGATTCAAAAAAAGGAATTCCTTCATATTCTGCATTAGATGATAGGATTAAAAATGTTTTAGATACTGATTTAGTGGATATGAGAACACCTGTGATTACTTTAAGAGGTTTTGATAAAGAGAATATTCTTGACGTATCTAAAAAACTATTGGATATGCATTCTGATGTGTATAATTGGGATGCTAATGATAAAGTTGGACCAATTGTAGAGAATATTGCAGATGAAATGGTTTCTAATGCAGGATTGACTGGGGGTCGAGTTACTGCAAGAGATTTTGTTCGTAAGTTTATTACATTATTGGATACTGTAGAGCAAAATCAGTCTCATTTTAACACTCCTGAAGATATTCTAAATGAATTTATTGAAAATACTGGTCAAATTGAAGAAGATGAATTCGATGAGTTTGATGATGATTGGTAGGGTTTAAAATGAATGAGGAGCTAAATTATTCACTTCTGAGATTTTTATCAAATAATTTAGGTTGGAAAGAGTTAAATCCTATTCAGGAAAAAGCTATTCCAAGTATTTTAGATGGTAGGGATACATTGATTTTAGCTCCCACTGCGTCTGGTAAAACAGAAGCTGCATTGATACCAATTTTTTCAGAAATTATTAATAAGCAACTTGATCCAGTCAGTGTTCTTTATGTGGCTCCCTTAAAAGCATTAATTAATGATATGCATAATCGTATTGAATCATGGGGTAATTATTTTGGAATAACTGCTATGAAGTGGCATGGGGATGTTGGACCCTCAAAGAGAAATAAATTTATTAAAAACCCAACAGATTTTTTATCTATTACTCCAGAGTCTTTAGAAGTAATTTTAATGAATAAACAGTCAGGAATTAAAGAAAAACTATTTAAAAATGTTAAATATATTGTAATTGATGAAATTCATTATTTTGCTGATTCAGATCGTGGAGTTCAACTAAACTCAATTTTAAATAGGATTTCAAAATATTTCACTAATGATGTTGTAACAATTGGATTGTCTGCTACTGTAGGAAATCCTGAAAGGATTGCTGAATGGATTGATACTGAAAATCCTGCAAATATTGTTAAACAGGAAGGAAAATCAAGATTTTTATATAAAGTTATTGTACTAGATGATGATAATTTTGATTATATGGAAATTTTAAAAAAATATGTTGATAGTAAAGTCTTAATTTTTGCAAAATCAAAATTTATGGCTGAATCTATTCATTTTAGATTAAATAATGAATTAGATTCTGATAATGTTTTCATTCATCATGCTTCTATTAGTAAAGAAATTCGCGAAGAGAATGAAAGAAAGTTTAAAGCATGTGATGTTGGTTTTATGATTTCAACATCAACTTTAGAACTGGGTATTGATATTGGGGATTTGGATATTGTAATTAATTTTGAAATGCCAAATTCAGTTAGTTCTTTTTCACAAAGAGTTGGAAGATGTGGTCGTAGAAGTAAAACTCAAAAAACAATTAACTTTGTAAAAGATATTGAGCCTATTTTTGCTTTAGCAGAAATTATTTTGCATAAGGAAGGTTTAACTGAAGATATTTATATTTCTAAAGAATCTAAAGATATTTTTTTCCATCAGATGTTAAGTTCTTTATTTGAAATAAGTAATGTGCATGTAAAAGACTTATATGCTCAACTTCATAATTGCTACGCTTTTTTAGATATTTCTTATGATGATTGTAAATTTTTATTAAATTATATGAAAAATAGAAACTTTGTTGAAATCAATAATAACAGGATAAGTCTAGGATATGAATTTGAAAAGGAGTTTGGTGGATTCAATTTCATGAATTTTTATGCTGTTTTCAATTCAAATTATGATTTTAAAATTTTTGAAGGGGATTATGAAGTAGGAACTCTTGATGCAGGTTATGCTCTTAAATTAAGTCCTGGAGAAGATTTTATTTTGGCTGGTAGATATTGGCAAGTGGTATCTATTGATTATGATAAATATTTGATGAATGTTAAGTCAAATAACTTAATTAAACATAAAATACCTCGTTGGAGTGGATTTGGGACTCCTTATTCCTATATCATATGTAGAAAGATTTATGATATTTTATTGGGTAATTTTGATAGGAATTATCTAAAACCATTAGATGATAAATCTAGGGAGACAATCCTTGATTTAATTAATAAAGCCGAGGAATGTGGTTTTAGAGAAGAGATAATTCCAGTTTATTATGATTTGGATAAAAATAAAGTTTATATTTATACTTTTGCAGGATTGAATGCAAATTTATTATTGTCTGAGTTATTTAATATGTATTATGAAATTAAAAATGAAGAGATAACTAATTTATATTATTCATTGAGTTGTGAAAATTTCAGTATGGGGGAGTTGGAGTCATTAATTTATGATACAGAAAATATTATTAATGAATCCTCAACTGAAAAATATATGGATGACAAAACAATTTCATTTAGAAAAAATAAATATATTGAATATATTCCTGATGAAAACTCTGGAAAATTAAAAATGGAAATTTTATATGATAAAGAAGGACTTATTGATGTAACTTCAAGTAATATGATTAGTTTTATGGATTATAATTCAATTTATAAAGGTTTAGCAAACTGGCCAAATACTGCATAAGGTATTTAGAAATTTTAGAATAATATTTAGATAATCAAAATTTATTCTATCATATGTATTCTAATAATTTATTTAATAAATTTTGCAAGGATAGAAATATAAAATCAAGCACTCGAAAAGGATATGATTCGGCTTTAAGATTATATGAAGAGTTTAACTCAAAGTCTATTGGAAATTTATTTGCTGAAGCTCGAGCGGAAGAAAATGAAAGAATTCCACTTAAAGATCGTAAAATTAAAAAAAGATTATTGGACTTTAGAAGTTACTTGCTTAACAGTAACTTATCACCCAACACTTCAAAGACATATTTCTCAAAAGTAAAGACATTTTACTTGCACTTTGAGTTTGAACTACCTCATTTACCACAAGCTAAATACAATAAAATTTATGAAACTAATTACTTAGACCTACCAACAAAAGAACATATACATGAGGCATTACTAATTTCACCAATTGACTTGAAAGCAGTGATACTTTTCATGTCATCTTCTGGAACTGCAAAGGCTGAAACATTGTCATTGACTGTTGAGCATTTCATAAAAGGTACTCAAGAGTATCATCATGGAGGATCAATAGATTTTATTTTGGACACTTTGGATAAAAAGAATAATGTTGTACCAACTTTTTATTTGAAAAGGATTAAAACTGATAAATATTATTATACATTCTGCTCGCCTGAGGCAAGTTCATATATTGTCAAATATTTAAAAACACGTGAAAACTTAAAGTTAGAAGACCCATTATTTGATTTTACATCATCATTATTGTTAACCAGATTTCAGGAAATTAATGATAAGATGGACTGGGGATTTAAAGGTAAATACAGGTTTTTCAGGAGCCATACTCTACGTAAGTTTCATGCATCAAACATTGGACTTTCTGCAGAGTATATCGATAGTCTTCAGGGACGTAGTAAAAATGAGGTTCATGAAACATATATCAAAACGAATCCTAAAAAGTTAAAAGAGATATATAAATCAGCAATGAAAAATGTGATGATATATGAAAAAAGAGGAAATGAGATAAAAAAACAGGAGTTTACAATAGTTGTAAATGTTTTTCTATCTGGAAAAGAATATAATATAATTTAATTTTAGTTCACATGGGATAAGATGATTATAAAAAATATTTAAATAATTCAAATTGAAAATTTAATTATAATAAGTTTTTAAATTATGGGGATTTTATGGATAAAATAATTTTAAAAAGTTTTGCAACTGAATCAAGAAATAAACTTATAGATGATGTGATTTATAGATTAAGTTTAATAGGGATTACTAAAAATGGAATTCAGGATTCTATAAGTGAATCGGAAGGCATTGAAACCTTTCAAATGGGAAACACAACATATAGTATTTATGATAATGATATTTCTAAACGCAACAATCTTATTTTAGAAATCAATTCAAAAGGTTTTAATGCAGTTGTCGAAGAAGTTGCATATACATGGTTTAATAGGATAATTGCAATTAGATTCATGGAATTGAATAATTATTTGCCTTCTAAAACTAGAGTTTTATCAAGTGAAACATCAAATAAATTAGAACCAGATATAATTAATGAGGCTTTAGATTTAGATTTTGATTATTCAAATGAGGAAAAAGAGTTTATAATTAATTTAAAAAATGAAAATAAATTGGATGAATTATTCAGATTTTTATTTTTAAAACAATGTAATCAGTTAAATAATATATTGCCCGAATTATTTGAAGAAACTACCGATTGTTTTGATTTATTACTTAATATTTCGTATATCAATGAAAATGGTGTTGTTAGAAACTTAATTGATAATATTCCTGAAAGTTATTTTGAAAATGTAGAGATTATTGGCTGGCTATATCAATTTTATATTTCTGAGAAAAAAGATTCAGTTAACACATCTTTAAAATCCAAACCAATTCAAAAACAGGATATTCCCGCAGCAACTCAATTATTTACTCCAGATTGGATTGTTAAATATATGGTTGATAACTCTTTGGGGAGATATTGGATTGAAAGAAATGAAAATAGTTTATTAAAAAATTATTTGCAGTATTTATTCGAAGAACCCGAACAGAGTGAAGATGTGCTGAGAATATGTAATGAATTACGTTCTAATTCAATTGATGTAAAAGATATGAAATTCTTTGACAGTTGTATGGGTTCAGGCCATATTTTAGTATATGCTTTTGATGTATTTATGGAGATTTATAAAGAATTAGGTTATCTTGAACGTGAAATTCCTGAATTAATATTAACTAAAAACTTATTTGGATTAGATATTGATAAAAGAGCTTATCAATTAGCGTATTTTGCTTTAATGATGAAAGGAAGAAAATATGATAGAAAATTATTTAAAAAGAATATTCCTTTAAATATTCATCCAATTATTGATAGTAATTTAAGTGAAGATACTTTAAATTTTATCAAAAACCATGATTTGGAGCTTTATGATGAAATAAATTATTTAAATGAAATTTTTAATAATGCTTCTGAATTTGGATCATTAATTAAAGTCAAAGATTTGGATTACAACTTGATTTTAGAAAAAATTAATTCGTTAATTAGTAATGTGAAAAATTCGTTATTAGATTATAATATCATAAATGAAATAGAAAATAAATTAATATCATTGATTAATCAAGCTAAATTATTATCTTTAAAATATGATGCCGTGGTTACAAATCCTCCCTATTTAAATAAATATGATAAACAACTTAAAGAGTTTTCAAAGAAAAATTATAAAGATTATTCTAAAGATCTTTTTTCAATGTTTATATATAGGAACTTTGATTTTTGTAAAGAAGATGGGTACACTGCATTCATGACTCCAATGGTTTGGATGTTTATTAAAAATTATGAAAAATTAAGAAAGTTCATAATTGAAAATAAATCAATTATTACATTAATTGAATTAGAATATTTGGCTCTTTGGGAAATAGAAGCATATGTTCCAGCATGTACATTTGTCTTATCTAATCAAAATTATGATTCTAATTATAATGGTTCATTTCTGAAACTTACGGAATATAAAGGAGGTTTAGCAGTACAAAATGAGAAAGTTCTGGAAGCATTGAATCATAATGATAAAAACAAGTACTTAATTAAACAAAATAATTTTGATAAAATTCCTGGAAGTCCAATAGCATACTGGGTTGATGATAATTTAATAGCTTGTTTTAATAATACAAAATTAGAATCATTAGGATCAGTGAAACAAGGACTTGCAACTGCGGATAATAATAGATTTTTAAGATTTTGGTATGAAGTTGATTTTAATAAAATTGGGTTTTCTTCGAAAACAT
>NZ_JAGAXX010000038.1 GCF_017940815.1 Methanobrevibacter sp. | reverse complement strand
TTTATCCTCCCTCAAAACCATAAAAAACACAACCAAAAAGTTAATTAACTTTAATAATAGATTGTACTTTCTAGTATATAAAATTAAAGGATAATAAAATAAGAAAAAAATTTTAAACACAAAAATTATGAGTCAGCCTCTTTTTATGCTAATTCATGTAGATTAGCAGATCCATGAATTTTAATATCTCATTATACTTCAATTTAAATTAATTTTCCACCAATTATTAATTGTTTTACAAACTTGCATTTAATTTAATTGATTGTATAAGCAATTAAATCCACAAGAATTTTCAACCAATTTTTCCAATTTTTTCCATATTACTAATTTTTATATAACATTAAAAATAGAAATTAAATCATTAATATATTGGTGATTAAATGAGAATACTTCTTATTCATTCTGATTATTTAAACTACACTGTGAAAAAAGAAACACCTGTAGCCGAAGAAATCGAAGAAGCCAAAAAAGAAGGCTCCTTTGATGATTCTTTAGTAGTATTTACAGCTGTTGAAAAAGATGACGAAAATAATCCAGAAGGTATTGTTGAAAATTTAGTCAAAGAAGTTCTTAAAACTAATGATCAAGTTAAAGCTGAAAATATTGTGTTATATCCATATGCTCACTTATCTTCATCATTAAGTTCTCCAAAAGTTGCTGTTCAAATTTTAAAAGATGCGGAACAAGCGCTTTTAGCTGAAGACTTAAACGTTAAAAGAGTACCTTTCGGATGGTATAAAGCATTTGAAATCTCCTGTAAAGGACACCCATTAAGCGAACTTTCAAGAACAATCACTGCAGACAAGGAAGAAGAGAAAATTGAAAGAAAACCTTCCACCTGGCAAATACTTGAAGGGGACAAGATTACACAAATCGATGATTTCAACTTCGATAACCACGCTTTCAAACAACTTGTTGACTATGAGCTTGGACGTGGAGCATCTGATGAAGGCGAACCTCCTCATGTGAAAATAATGAGAGAAAAGGAAATCTGTGACTATGAGCCTGCATCCGATGTTGGAAACCTAAGGTGGTATCCAAAAGGTAAATTGATCAGGGATTTGCTTGCTGATTATGTTTATGACTTAACTGTTGACCGTGGAGCAATGCCTGTTGAAACTCCAATCTTTTATGACTTGGACAATCAGGCAATCTATGAACATGCCTACAAGTTCGGTGAAAGGCAATACAGAACCGACACCAAAAAGAACTTGATGCTAAGATTTGCAGCCTGTTTCGGTGCATTCAGACTGATGTCCGATTCCTACTTGACATGGAAAAACTTCCCTGCAAAAATTTTCGAATTGACCAGATACAGTTTCCGTTTTGAGAAAAAAGGAGAAGTTGTCGGTCTTAAAAGATTAAGGGCATTCACCATGCCGGACTGCCATTCATTCTGTACTGATGTTCAAGCGTCACTTGAGGAATTCTCACAACAAACAGACATGTGTATGCAGACTGGTGTTGACTTGAACCTCGACTTTGAAGTGATTTTCAGAGCAACCCAAGACTTCTTTGATGAAAATGAGGAATGGATGTATGAAATAGCTCGCAAGTTCAACAAGCCAATTCTATTAGAAATCTTGCCGGAAAGACACCACTACTGGGTATGTAAAATCGACCTCGCAAATATTGATGCATTAGGTCGTCCGATTGAAAACCCAACAGTTCAAATAGACGTTGAAAGTGGTAAAAGATTCGACATTACCTACTTGGGCGAAGACGGCAAACAGCACAACCCTACAATCCTGCACACTTCACCAACCGGTAGTATTGAAAGGGTTTTATGTGCAATGCTTGAAAAAACTGCAATTGAACTCGATGAAAGAGCTCCAATGTTGCCAACTTGGTTAAGCCCAATTCAAGCAAGAATCTTGACTGTAGGTGATGCTCACAAGGAATTTGCAGATGAATTATATGCAAAAATCAACTCAGCTAACATCCGTGTGGATATTGATGATAGGGATGAAAGTGTAGGTAAGAAAATCAGAAATGCATCCAAGGAATGGATACCTTACATTTTTGTCGTTGGAGATAAAGAAGTTGAATCTGGTAAATTCCAGGTAACTGTACGTGAAACCGGTGAAAAGGTTGACATGACAGTCGATGAATTGATTAGTGAAATTAATGCTAAATGTGAAGGAAAACCATTCAGAAGATTACCTTTACCAAAAGATATCTCAAGAAGGATTAACTTCCAATAGTTTATTAAAAATAAAGTTTATAGTATAATATGGAGGAAATTTAATGGACCCAATGTATAGAATAGGAGAAGCTCTTATTGGAGACGGCCCTGAATTAGCACACGTTGACTTATTAATTGGTGACAAGCAAGGACCAGTAGGTCAAGCATTCGCAAACGGTTTATCTAACCTTTCCGTAGGCCACACTCCTTTAACAAGTGTAATTAGACCTAACTTAATGACTAAACCAGCTACTTTAATTATTCCTAAAGTAACTGTTGGAGATTTAGAAGACGCAAGTAAAATATTTGGACCTGCACAAACCGCAGTTGCAAGAGCAGTTGCAGATGCAGTGGAAGATGGATACATTCCAAAAGATATTGTTGAAGACATTGTAATCAACGTAAGTGTCTTTATCGACCCTTCAGCTGAAGATTACAGAAAAATCTACCAATACAATTATGGAGCAACCAAATTAGCAATCAGAAGAGCTATGGAAGGATACCCATCCATCGACAAAGTGCTTGCAGAAAAAGATCGTGGAACTCACCCAATCATGGGATTCAAAGTCAAAAAACTCTGGAGTCCACCTTACTTACAAGTTGCACTTGACCTCGACAATGAGGCTGCAATGGAAAGAATCATCAACGATTTACCAGACAACGACAGAATCTTGCTCGAAGCAGGTACTCCACTTGTTAAAAAATTCGGTGTTGGAATTATTGGAAAAATCAGAGCTTTACGTCCAGATGCATTCATTATTGCTGACTTAAAAACTTTAGATGTTGGTCGTGTAGAAGTTAAAATGGCAGCAGACGAAACTGCTGATGCAGTAGCTATTTCCGGTCTCGGTACTGTCGAATCAATTGCAAAAGCAATTCACGAAACTCAAAAACAAGGTATCTATTCCATCCTTGATATGATGAACGTGGCAGAATTCGAGAAAAAATTAGCTAAACTTCCTGAAGACTTAAAACCTGACATTGTATTGTTACACAGAAACGTTGACATGGAAACCTACAGAGCAGAACACGGTGAAGATACTAGTGACATGACCGAATGGGGTAATATTAAAGATATCAAATCCGCACTTGGTCCTAAAGGATTAGTTGCTGTTGCTGGTGGTATTAAACCTAATAACGTTGAAGAAGCAATCACAAAAGGTGCTAACATCATCATTGCAGGTAGATACATCATCGGTTCAAGAGATGTAAGAAGAGCTGCACAAGACTTCTTAGAACACTTTGACCCAGATCCAGACAACATGAGACTTGCAATGGATGAAGATGAAAATATTGAAGTGAAAGACGACTAGTAAATTAGATTTATTCTAATTTACCTCTATTTTTTTTAAAGGTGTTAAAATGGGATTTTGCAATTCCTGTGGAAGGCCAATAGTTAAAGAGGACTACGGAACAAACAAGGACGGTAGTCTTAATGAAGAATTCTGTAAAGATTGTTATCAAAATGGCGAATACACTGAACCTGATATAACTTTGCAGGAAATGATTGTAAGAAAAACAAAAGAAATGATGGAAAAAAATCCTAGGCTTGCTGAAACTCAAGCTACTGGAATTACAGCAATGTTCATACCAGGTTTAAAAAGATGGAATCCAGAGTTTCAAGATGACTATAAAACTCTATAAAATTTTTAATTTTTTTAAGTTAAAAGAGGTTTAACCTCTGTTTAACATAAATTCCCTAACTTTATTAGCTAGGGCCTCATCCTTGCTTTTAGATGATTTGATATTGTATAGCTCTTCGTTTAAATCATTAAATTTATCAACCAAATCGTTATATTCTAAGCGAAGGTTTTCGTAATCCTTCTCAAGGTCTTCGTTGATTTCGTAGATTTCAGCATAGCTGGTTTTAGTGTTGAGGTTTTCTTGTTTTAAATGATCATATTTTGTTGAAACATTGTTGAAACTTTCACGAATGCTTGCATGTTCTTCTTTTAAGTTGGAACATTTGTTTTTAAGATTCTTATTCTCTTCTTTTATGCTGGAATATTTTGTTTTGAGGTTTTCGTTTTCGGTTTTAATGTTTACAAACTTGGTTTTGAGGTTTTCATTTTCAATGATTAATTTGGAATGCTTGTCCTTGATGGTCTCATTTTCTTTTTTGAGGCTGTCGATATTGTCTTGATGTAGAGATTCGTATTTATTCTCCATTTTATTTAAAGCTTCATTCTTTAAGGCTATTTCAGCTTTGAGTTCCTCAATTTCTTTTTCGTATTCTAAAGTTGATGGATTGATTTCATCAAGTTGTTTTTCCAATTTTTTCACTTCCTCAACATATAAATAATTGGCTACTCTTAAAGTGTCAATTTCTTCCTCTCTGTTTTTAAACTCTTCAATTTCGGAATTTGGGATAATCAAAACGGCTTCTTTGTTTTCATAGATGTCTTCATTTTTTGGGACTGTAATTTGGATTTGTTCTGTAGTGTATTTTTTCTTCTCTCCATTTTTTAGTGTCCTGTTGTACTCTCTTGAATATTTCTTTACAACGCCATTCCCGTATTTCATATTATCCCCTATTTACTAATACTATAATTTTAGTTTTTAGATTTAATAAATATTTTGCAATAATTTATTTTAATTAATTAGAATAAACTATCTTTATGAAGGTTTTTGGAATATGTGCCAGTCCAAGGAATGGTACCACTCAGTATGTTCTGTCAGAAGCATTGAATAAATTAAGTGGACATGATATTGAAACGGTCATGTTTTCCTGCCAGGGCAAGGACATAAAGCATTGCATGCATTGTGACTACTGTCTGGAGAATAAGAAATGTATCATTCAGGATGATATGGATGAAGTCTATAAGAATCTCAATGAGGCTGACGGCATCATATTGGCGACTCCAGTCCAATCAGGATCTGTAAGTTCATATTTGTCTGCAATCATGGATAGGACACGTGCCCTGGAAGCTGTTGACTACAATCTTCTGCGCGGAAAAATAGGCATGAGTATCGCTGTTGGCGGTGACCGCACAGGGGGGCAGGATTTCGCTCATTTGTCAAATATTGCTTACTTCATTATACATGGCATTATCCCCGTCAGCGGTGGACCTTTTGGTTCTAATTTGGGAGCGTCATTCTGGTCCCAGGACTCCATTGATGAAATAAAAAATGATGGTTATGGAATGGAGTCATTGGATAGGACTTTAAACGAATTTGAAAATTTCTTAAATAAATATATTTAAATATTATAATCAAGTTAAAATAGATTAAAAAAACTTTTTTTAAGGTTATAATATGGCTAATAAATTAGTACGTGGTAGTTTAATAATTTTCATAGGTAACATAATCTTTCGTGTAGGCGGTTATGTATATCGTTTCTTAATGGCGATACTTCTAGGACCTACTGCCTATGGTATTTTAGGAATCACACTACCATTTCAAGGAATATTCCAGACTTTGTCTGCGGGTGGACTTCCTCCGGCGATAGCAAAATATGTTGCTGAGTATGAAGCCGTAGATGAGAAGGATATGGCCAGACAGACCATATACACGGCTTTGAAGATAATGGTTTTCCTGGGTCTGTTCTTTGGAGTATTGATGATTTTTATCGTTGCTCCTTGGTTGGCTTATAATTATCTTGGAAAACCTGCTGCGCTTATTCCTTTACAGATTGTTGGTCTTATAACTCCTTTCAGTGTAATTGTTGGTGCATTTAGAGGTGCATTTCAGGGAGTATATAAAATGGAGTATATCGTATATACTCGTGCTGTTGAGCAATTAGGTATGATCTTATTTGCTACTGCATTTGTTTTAATAGGTTTATCCACTGTTGGAGCATTGTGGGGTACAGTTTTAGGTTATTCCCTGTCTGTTGTGGCTGCTGTGTATATTTTTAAATTCCACATGGGCAAATATATACCTAAGGCCAGTGATGATTTTGTTTTCACACGCAAGGACGAATTGAAGCTTGCAGGCACATTAGTTAAATTCTCAATACCTGTTATCATTACAGCTATTGCTGAAATGCTTATTTATAACATTTGTACTATTGTTATGGGAAGATTTTTAACTTTTGATGATATTGGATTTTTTGCAGCGGCAGACCCTATCGCTAGGTTGCCTCTGATTATTTCAATTTCTATTGCTACAACAATTTTACCAGCTTCTTCTGAAGCATTTAAGTTAAAAGATATAGACATGCTTCAAAAATACGTTTCTGAGGCTTATAAATATTCATTATTGTTTGTAGTGCCGATGTGTGTGGGACTTGCATTGTTTGCAACCCCTACCTTGAGAATTCTGTACTTTAAGAATACTGCTTATGTTGCTGGTGCTAGTGCATTGGCCATATTGTCAATAGGTATGACTTTCTATTCAATATTTGCAATTTCAACAAGTATCATCCAAGGTATCGGCAATCCAAGAATTCCAATGTACATTCTTGTGGGGGGTGCGATTGTCACCGGTGTTTTGAATTGGTTCATGGTTCCTTCAATGGGTATTGCTGGCGGTGCTCTTGCTACAAGCATAGCATGTTTATTGATGATGATTCCGTGTGTGTACTTTGTATTTAGATTAACTAAGACAAAGGCTCCTACATCTTCGGTAGTTAAGATTATTTTTGCATCCTTGATAATGGGAATTTTCGCATTTTTCATTCCAAAATCCACATTATGGTTATTCCCAGGAATATTTGCATGCATAATCGTTTATTTCTTTGCATTAATTCTAGTCAAATTCTTCAAAAAAGAGGATATTGAAAGTTTAAGACACTTCTCTTCTAAATTTGGTCCATTAGGCAAGATTATTAATAAGATGTTAAATCTTGTTGAGAAATTGGAATTTAGAAACTAAACTATTTAATATATAAAAGATATAAATAAAAATATTATAATTCGGGGGATTTATAATATGGCTGACGTTAGTGCAGGTGTTGAATACAAAATCAATGTGGATGGCAATTCCTTTTTACTTGACAGTAAAAAATACCAATTGCTGGAGTCTATTTTGGAAACCGGTTCATTAACAAGTGCTGCTAAGGAAATTAAGGTTTCATATAGGACTGCATTAAACTACATTGAGAAAATGGAATCAACACTTGATGTTAAAATTGTAAGTACCACTAAAGGTGGAAAAGGTGGAGGTGGAGGAACCTCACTCACAGAAGAGGGCTACTCTATCCTGAAAGAATGTAAGAAAATCAATGCAATCATGGAGCTTCACAAGGATGTTAATGAGATTGAAGCTGAAATCATTGACATTAATGATGTAAAAGGCGTAATGACTATTAGAATGGAAAGTTTTGAGATCAACGCTCCTCTAAATAGGAATTATGAAATTGGAGACAAGATTTTAGCTTTAATAAGTTACGATAATATCTTTTTAATGTTGGAGCCGCAAACTTCAAGTATCCGTAATATCTTAAAAGGCCAAATTGTTGAAATGAGGCTTGAGGGAGAAATCATTCGTGTTAAGGTCAATGTTGGCGGAGTTACATTATGCTCTGATATTACCGTATCTGCTGAAAAAGAATTAAGCCTTAACATCGGTAAAGATGTCTATGTTGGATTTAAAGCAATGTCCGTTGCTACTTTAAAATTATGATGTGATAATTATGCCATTGCAAATTTTAGTTGATGAGGAGAAATGTATTGGTTGTGGGGAGTGTGCTGAGATTTGTCCAAAGTCTGCTAAAATTTGGAAAGTTAATAGAGTTGCACGTATATTGGATTTAAGATATTGTCATGTTTGCACTATATGTGCGATGAAATGTCCTACAGACTGTATTACAATTATACGTCCGGGCGAAGAAGCTTAAATGCTTGAACGTAAAATCAATTATTTAATAGGTTAAACTATGACTAGAATTTCAAACGTTTCTAGAAAAACTTCAGAAACAGATATTACAATAAAAATGAATCTAGACGGGATCGGAAAATACGATATAGATACAGGTGTGAATTTCTTCAATCACATGTTGGAATCATTTTCCAAGCATAGCATGATTGATTTGGATATCAAGGCTGTTGGAGACATCGAGATTGATGATCACCACACAATTGAAGATGTTGGAATCTTGTTGGGAGAGGCGTTCCTTGATGCTATCGGCGATAAGAAGGGAATCAGAAGAATGGCTCATGCAATTGTTCCTATGGATGAATCAGTTTCCACTGTAGCTATTGACATAAGTGGCAGAAGTTATTGTAATATGAACCTTAAATTCAAAAACGAAAAGATTGGGGACATGACTTCCGATATAATTATTCACTTTTTCGAATCGTTTGCAAGTTCAGCAAAACTAAATATTTATGGAACAGTCGAAGGGGCAAATGACCATCATAAGGCTGAAGCAGTATTTAAAGCATTTGCTAAGGCTATTAAAGATGCAATCAAAATAGAACACAATCAAATTCCTTCTACAAAAGGAGTATTATAGCTAATCATTAGCTATCTTTTTTTATTATTTTTTTAAAAATTAGTCAGTACTAGGTTTATGGTGTTTGGCTTTAAAAAAGAAAAAAATGAAAGTAGCAAATTTTGCTACTTATTCTGGTTTTGAAATTAAGTCTGTTTTACAACCTGGGTTTCCTTCTTTCATGTGAGGGGTTCTTAAAACAGTATCATTTGCTTTTTCGATATCTCTTGCTTCTTGTGCTAATTTAGCAGCACATGCAGCGATTTCGTGAGCAGCAGCTACTAATGGGATGAAGTTTTCGTAACCTTTGGTCATGAAACATCCTTTCATGTCTAAGTTTGCAACGGATCCAGCCATTTCGTATGCAGCAATAGCTTTTGCTTTTGCGTATGGGTTTGCGAATCCGCCAGCTTCTGCAGCTTTTTCAGCAGTAATAATGAGTTTAGGTAATTCGATTTCACCTGCTTCTGCTTGTGCGATTACGTCGTCAATGGTTTTTTGGACTAATCTTAATGCACCGGTTTCTGCGAGTACTTTTAAGATGTCAGAGTTGAAAATAGCCATTTCAGTTGGGTCTAACCATTCTCTTTTTGCACCGATCATTGGGTCAGACATAACAATGATGTAACCTAAGCCTTGTTCATCCATTTCATCTTTTTTACCTTTACCAGGTGCGTCACCAACAATAATAGCAGGGATGTCTTTTTCAGATAATAATTCTCTTGCTTTAGCTGGACCAGGTGCTCCTGGGTTTGGGCTAATGAAGATTGCGAAGTCAGGTTCGAAAGCGTCTATTTTAGGTACAACGTCTTCTACTTGTTCTGGGTTCATTTTTGCTCCAGATCCAAAGGTTCTTACATCGATATTTGGTCTGTCTGCTCTTTCGTCTAACAATAGGTCAATTACTGGTGAAGTACCAATATTACCACTTTTAATAATAGCAATTTTAACTACCATAATTAATCTCCTTATTTGATATATAAAAATTTAATAAGAAAACTATTTAAATTTTATTATTTGAAAATTTTATTTGTTAATTAATTTTTTTTCTAAAAATTGTTCAGTAAAATAAAATTTACATTAATTATTGAATAATATAATACTTTTAATAAAAATTATTGGTATAAAAATTAATTTAAAATGCCATGAAAAAGCGTGATTAATATTACTAAAACTCGAAAAAATACTCTGAAAGTAATAAAAATTATACAAAAATAGAATAACAGTGGTTCCGACGAGACTCGAACTCGTGATCCCCTCCTTGTAAGGGAGGTATCATACCACTAGACCACGGAACCAACAAACAATATTATGAATTTATTAGTATATAAATGTTTCGCTATTTGAAATTTTTGATTAAGAATTAATTTTATAAAATAATAAAGATATAATTATTATTGTAAATTTATATGATGTGATAAAATGGCTTGGGACGACAAAGCAACAAAAGTTTGGATAGACGGAGAATTCGTAGAATGGAAAGATGCAAACATTTCAGTACTTTCACACGTAGTCCACTATGGAACCAGCGTATTTGAGGGTATTCGTGCATACTCCAATGAAAATGGAGTTGCTGTATTCAGATTAGAAGAACATGTAAAACGTTTATTTGATTCAGCAAAAGTTTACAAAATGGACATTCCATTCACACAAGAAGAGATTGCAGAAGCAATTCTTGAAACAGTAAGAATAAATGACTTGGATGGTTGTTATATACGCCCAATTGTTTTCAGAGGATATGGAGAACTTGGAGTAAACCCATTAGGATGCCCTGTAAATGTAGCAATTGCTGCATGGGAATGGGGATCTTATCTTGGAGAAGAAGGAATGGCAAACGGTGTGGACATCGGCGTGTCCTCATGGAGAAAACCAGCACCAGACACTTTCCCAACACTTGCAAAATGTGGAGCAAACTACATGAACTCACAACTTGCAAAACTCGAAGCTTTAGACAACGGATTTGACGAAGCAATCATGTTAGATTACGAAGGTCATGTTTCTGAAGGTAGTGGGGAAAACATTTTCCTCGTTGAAGGAGAAAAACTATACACTCCTGCAATGTCTTCATCCAACCTTAAAGGTATCACAAGAGATTCAGTAATGACCATTGCTCGTGATTTAGGTTATGAGGTTGTTGAAGAAACCATTTCAAGAGAAAGATTATACTTTGCGGATGAAGTGTTCTTCACTGGAACCGCAGCAGAAGTAACTCCAATTCGTTCTATTGATCACAGAACTATTGGAATTGGTAAAAGGGGACCAATTTCAGAAAAATTACAAACCGCTTTCTTTGACATAGTGGAAGCAAAAGTAGAAGACAAATATGGTTGGTTAAGTTATATCTAAGTGGTGTAGAAATGGATATATTTCAAGGAATTATTATCGGTATTGTTCAGGGATTAACTGAATTTTTGCCAGTTAGTAGTTCGGCCCACTTGGTATTTATCCAAAATCTTCTAGGTGTTGAAAGCTCTCTTGCTTTTGACACATTTCTTCATTTGGGAACTTTAATCGCAGTATTATGGTTCTTCAGATATGATATTTATAAAATGCTTAAATCTTGGTGGTTGAGTATTGGAGATATCCTGCAAGGAAGATTCAAGGAAGGTTTTTATGATGACCCTTATAAAAGGCTTGCCTGGTATGTCATTCTTGCAACAGTTCCTGTAGGTATTGTTGGAGTGCTGTTTGAGGATTCTGTAGACGCATTGTTTGCAGGCGCACTGTATGTTCCAGCATTTTTCTTGTTTGTCACAGGAACAATTCTATACCTGTCTCAAAGAATGCCGAGTGGGGATGTCAATTATAATAACATTACTAAAAAAGAGGCATTATTTATGGGTTTGGGTCAAGCTTGTGCAATATTGCCAGGGCTTTCACGTTCAGGTACTACAATTGCGGCAGGACTGACCATAGGGCTTGACAAGGAATTTGCGGCAAAATTCAGTTTTATA
>NZ_JAGAXX010000037.1 GCF_017940815.1 Methanobrevibacter sp. | reverse complement strand
GGGTCGTGATGAAAGAGAATGGGAATGCCCTCACTGCCATAGCATGCTTCAAAGGGATGTTAATGCTGCAAAAAATATTTTAGACGAAGCTCTACGCGCCACTGGTTCAATGGTGCTATGCTTAGTAGATTTCATACCTATCGGTCAAGACAAATTCGAATATTATTACGAATGGAAAGGCCTTGACAAAACAATAGGTATGGCCTAAGAATCTCCAGCTTCTATAAGCTGGAGAGGTTCAAAAAAATATTCAGAGCAACTTTGCAATCACATATTCTCCAAAGTAAACAAAGAGTATTTCTGCCTTTTGATCTTCAGATAGTGAGTTTTTAATGTTGCTGGCACTTTTAACCTCATCAATAAGTGTATAGTCGCTGTTAGCAACATATCCCACTGTATTTCCTTCAACCTGGATGGCTATTGCATCAGGGTCATGCTCGTTTTCCAAATCCTTAACTAAACTAACGGTTGATCCGCTTTCCGGTGAGTAATTGTAAAATTCACAACCCACTATGTTAATAAGGGTGTCGGGGGTGCTTTCAAGATATTCAGTTTGGGATTCGAACTCCTTGAGCTTGTCAAATTGCTTATATGCAATGAGATAGGACTTATGTGATTCTACAAGATCTTCCAGTGCCTCAAGAATTTCAGCCCTTAAAAAATAGAATTCTGATGCATCGAAGCTTTCTGGAAGGACATCCAGTGCATCATCAATCAATCTAAGAGCATCATTATAATTGTTTTCAGGGAAAAATGTGACTTTGGCCCAATCGTATAAAGTTTGGGCCTTATTGAACATGGTTTCATCTGATTGTTCTAGTTGCAAAGACTTGTCAAAACATTCAACAGCGGCGCTGTATTGTGATAGCTTATCCAGAATCATGCCCTTGAGATTCAGGTTGTCTGCGTTTTCATCATCTTTCAATAGCTTGTCGATTTCCCTTAAAGCCTCTTCATAATCATTTTCATTTATAAGATATTCTACTCTGGAGGTTTTTGAAACCTTAAATGTAGTCTGTCCGCTATTGTCGATGTTTAGATATTCTTTCATGTTAATCAGATATTTTCAGCAATTAAATTGAACAATTCCTTTGCCTTGTCGGTGGATGTGCTCTCCCAAATGTCTTCAGGGATTTCATAAACAAATGTGGGATATCCAGCTTGAGCTATAGGTTTTGAAACTAAAACCGCAGAAGTTGACTTGTAAGTTTCATTGCCTGTAACAGGATAATAGTTGAAGTCACTTGTTTCGCTGATTTTGGTTGCAATATCCACAGAGGCATTGTCCATTTCAGGGGTGGCCAGGTAGAATCCTTCACCATAGGTAGGGATATGTGAATGGCTGATGATTACTGCATCCGCATCGGAAGATGTGACATGGGGATTTACATAATCATGGACCAGGCTTTCCCCATTGGCACGGCCTTTCTCGTAATCCTCTGCGTCTTGTGTGACAGTTACCTTATAATGTAGAATTTTCACATCATCGTTCCCATATTGTTTGGCAGCTTCTATTTCAGGATCAATTGATAATTTTTCTCTTGGATGTATTCCTGTAATCAATGCAATACATTTTGTTGCATTCTCATTGCCTGAAATGCCCACTTCTACAGTTCCTATGCTGGTGTTACCAAGTGTAGTGTATTTTATCTCATTGTAATTGCCGAATTCTGAATATAGAATTGCTCCAATAATTAATAAAAATATTAGTATAATAATTATTTTTGTAGATTTTTTCAAGTTTTTCACCTACTATATCCTATTCATGAATATTTAGTAGTTCATTATAAAAGTATTTAAAGATATTTCTTCATCAATAATTGAAGACTCTTGTTAAAACAAATAAAATAGGAAATAAGTAAAATATTTTATAATAAAAAGTACTTATATTATAATATTATAGTTATATGGAATTGGATTGAAGGATATGAATATTGGGAAGTTGATTGGCAATACACCAATGATAAAAATTGATTATGAATATGAAGGAAAAACAAGTAGCATATATTCAAAACTTGAATATTACAATTATTCCGGAAGCATTAAGGACAGGATAGCTTTATATATCTTGGAAACTGAAAGGAAAAACGGCAATTTGGCTGAAGGTCAAAGCATTGTTGAAGTCACAAGTGGAAACACTGGAATTTCCTTCAGTGCAATAGGTGCGCTTTTAGGCCATGATGTCCATATCTTCATGCCTGATTGGGTGTCCCTTGAGAGAAGAAACCTTATTGAAATGTATGGCGCTCATGTGCATCTGGTATCAAAAGAGGAAGGCGGATTTAAAAAAGCGCTTGAGCTTGCGGAAGAATTCGCAAAGGAAAATGATGCATACAGGCCGCTTCAATTTGACAATCCATTGAACGTAGAAGCCCAATATAACACAACAGGTCAGGAAATAATCGATGCGGCACCTCATGTAAACGCTTTTGTCTCAGGAATTGGAACCGGCGGAACATTGATGGGAATAGGAAAACGATTAAAAGCCAACAATCCAGAATCCAAGGTATTTGCATTGGAGCCTTCAACATTATCTATACTCAAGATGGGAATGGAAGAGGGAAGCCATATGATTGAAGGAATCGGCGATGATTTCATTCCAAAAATAGTTGATCGTGATGTTATTGACGACATTGTCCTCATTCATGATTGTGATGCAATAAACATGTCAAAAAGAATAGCAAAAGAGTTCGGATTGGGAATAGGAATCTCAAGTGGAGCTAACTTCCTTGCAGGCGTGCTGATGGATAATGATGATTTAAACATTGCCACAGTTTTTGCCGATGACAACAAGAAGTACATCACAACAAAATTGTCTGAGGAAGTCGATGACAACCCAGATTTGATTTCTAATAAGATTAAGTTGCTAGGATTTGAAGTCCTTTAAACTAAACGGTTGAAATTATTTCATCCTTTCTTTTTTTTATAAAAAATAAATATTATTGTTTTTCATTGTTTAGCAATTCCTGAACCTCTTTTTCATGTTCGAACAGCACACATCCGCCTTCATGATGATCCATCAAAAGGCCATTGCTTCTCAGTGACCTGAACAAGTCAGATTCAAGGGCTTCAAGAATGGATGTTTCCTTTACGTTGATGTCTGAATATGGGGAAGCGGGACAAGGCTCTGCTCCGCCATGGGAATTGATATGGAAAAATCCGCGTCCTGCCGCAAGGCATCCGCCACTTTCCTTTTCATCGCCAGGAAAAGACATGAAAAGCATGTCCGGATCGCTTTTCCTCAATTCATTGATTTCATTTAAAAGATAGTCCCTTTGCTTGTCCGAGATTGCCAAATCTTTTGCATTGACATCAACAGGAACATATTCGATAAAGAAAAGTACCTTGCATCCCATATCATATAGCTTGGAGATGAACTCCTCTGAAAAAGCATAGTCAAGATTTTTGCTTGTAACTGTAATGGAAGCGCCAAAAATGAGATTGTTGTCTTTCATGTGGTTCATTGACTCAATGAGTTGTGAGTAAACGCCTTCACCTCTTCTTGAATCTGTTAGTTTCTCATTACCTTCTATTGACAATATGGGAACAATGTTTCTGTTATTGTCTATCAAGTCAAAGTAGAAATCATTCAAAAGGGTTCCGTTGGTGAATACTGGAAACAATATTTCCGGGAAATCACAGGCTTTTAATATAACATCCTCCCTAATCAGAGGTTCGCCGCCCGCAAGAACTATGAAGTTTATTCCCAACTCTTTTGATTGCCTGAATATGTCTTCCCATTCATCCGCAGTAAGCTGATTTTGGGCAATCTCATCGCTGCAGTTATCATTTGCACGTGAATAGCATCCTGCACAGTGAAGGTTGCATCTGCTGGTGATGCTTGCAATTAAAAAGGCAGGAATGTTAAGGTCATCGTTTGAATATTCCTTTCTGATTTTAGATGCCTTGTGACTGTTTTTTATGAATTTGGCTAAAAAAATACTCTCTTTAGGATTTCTAAAAGTAGCTGAAATGGCATTTTTTATTATGTTTTCAGTACCTTTTGCCAGATATTCCTGAATGTCAAAATTCTCCACTGTATCTCCCTCTCTATTAATGTCAGTCGCAATGATGTTTGATGGGTTTTATTTACAATAATATATAATTACTTGCATCAATAATATAATATTAATCATAAACAAAAGGATGAACATTATGAAAATTCTAATATCCAATGATGATGGGGTGCATGCGCCGGGGATATTGGCCGCAAAACAGGCTGTGGAAGATTTGGCTGATGTTGTGGTTGTCGCTCCCCATGAAAACAACAGCAGTGTAGGCCGTCGCATATCATTATTCAAACATTTGAAGCTCAATAAATGTGAACTTGAAGATGGAAGTGAAGCATATTCTGTTTCCGGAAGTCCTGCTGATGCCGTGATTGTTGGTGCCAATTATGTGATGGATGAAAAGCCGGATTTGGTCATCACAGGAATAAATCAGGGAGTTAACATAAGTTGTGACATCACCTCTTCAGGCACAGTCTGCGCTGCTTTTGAGGCGGTTAGTCTTGGAATTCCTGCAATAGCATCATCATTATTCATGGATCCTAAAACTTCATTCAAGCAGGATGAAAACGGTGAATGGTATGTTGATTATGACTTCACATTGGCAAAGAAGGTTCTCCATGACATTGTATTAAGGATTATCGAACAGGGATTTCCCGAAGGAGTTGACCTTTTCAACCTGAACGTTCCCTCAAACTATGAATGTGAAGATGTAAAGATAACACACCTGTCCCCTAGAATGCTTGATAAGAAAGTCATCGACAACACAAATGAGGAAAAGTCTGAGATATTCAACTATCAATTGGATAACAATCAAGAAAGTGACGACTTGGTCATGGTTGCATCAGATCTTGTAAAGGATTATGATGAGGGCAGTGACGGATATGCATTGATTGTTGAAAAAAGACCTAGCTTGACTCCCCTTACCGTAAACATGACCTTTGAGGATTTGGGTGATTGGCTTTAAATCTAATTAATGTAAAGTTTTTGTGACCATATAAACTTAAAAATTAATATAACACTATATTGTTTCATTAAATGCAGTATAAATAGTTCAATGTACAATAATGTGCTAAAAATCTTTATATAGTTAATCAAATAACATATTAAATACATATTTTATTAAATTGAAACAGGTTAAAAAATGAATGATACAATCAAAATATTAACAATTCAAGACATCTCATGTTATGGGCAATGTTCCATAACTGTTGCTCTTCCAGTAGTTTCCGCTTTTGGAATTGAAACTGCAATTCTTCCTTCAGCAGTATTGTCAACCCACACTTCAGGGTTTACAGATTATACAGTTAGGGATTTAACTGAAGATTTGCCTGCCATCAGAAAACACTGGGAAAGTGAAGGAATATATTTTGATGCGATATACACAGGATTCATTGCATCCAGTGAGCAATTGGATTATATCAAGGATATCATTGATTCCAGATTAAAGCCTGGTGGAAAAGTATTTGTAGATCCTGCAATGGCTGACAATGGTGAATTCTACAATGGTTTTGACCAGGAATTTGCTGATGCAATGGGTGAACTCTGCAAATTGGGGGATTATGTTCTTCCAAACACAACAGAAGCTTGTTACATATTGCACAGGCCATGGAAAGAGGAATTTTCCCATGAAGAAATGTTGGAAATGGCAGAAGAGCTTACCAACTTCACAAAAAGACATGTGATTCTAAAGGGTGACACCCATAAGGAAAATGAGCTGGGAATGGTTGTATTGGACAAGAAGGAATCAACCTGTGAAATGGTTTACAATGACAGGGTTAATTACATGTCCCATGGAACAGGGGACGTTTTTGCCTCATCATTTGTCGGTTCTGTCATGAGTGGCAAGTCTCCAGCGGCAGCATGTAAAATTGCCGGAGAATTTACAAAGATAGCTATTGAAAAGACAATAGGTGATGAGACACATACATATGGTGTTAAATTCGAACAGGCCATTCCACATTTATATGATTTGTTAAAATCATACTAATTTTTATTTTTGTATACTATGGAAACTCGAACAGGACTATTCACAAATGCCATTATATGGTTTGGAGTTGCAATTTCCGTTTCAGAAATTATCGCAGGAATCCAGATAGGTTCAGCAGCACCTATAAATTCAATATGGATCCCTTTAATATTGGGTCATATTGTAGGAGGAATACTGCTATTTTTAGTTGGTCTCATTGGAGCACGCCTTCGCGTAAATGCAATGGAGACCATCAAGTCAACCTTTGGTAATTACGGTTCCAAGTTTTTTGCTGCATTGAACGTGATGCAGCTGATTGCATGGGTTGCCGTTTTGAACGCTCAAGGAACACAGGCATTGATGGGATTGAATTTGGGAATATCATTTCCAATAATATCAATAGTTCTTGCAGCTCTTGTTGCAATTTGGGTTTATATAGGTCTTCAGCGCTCCTCCAAAGTGACAACCATAGTGATGTTTGTCCTTACATTGCTTTTAGTAGTGCTAACCGTCAACCTGTTTGGAATGGGATTGAATTACTCATTCCCAATTGCAAATTCCAACATGTTGAACTTCTGGAACATTTTTGAAATATCAATTGCAATGCCGGTTTCATGGTTGCCTGTGATTTCTGACTATACAAAAGATGTGAATGAACCTCGCAAGGCAACTGCAGTATCAGCAATAGCCTACACTATAGCTAGCCTTTGGATGTATTTCATAGGCATAGAGATAGTTGGAATGGGAACAACAGACGTTTCACAGGCAATACTTCTTGCGGGTCTTGGAGTTCAGGGAGTGTTGATATTGGTGCTTTCAACAGTAACAACAAATTTCCTTGCAACAAATTCCGCAGGGGAATCCGCAAAGGCGATTTTCAACAAGCTGAATCCTAAACATGCAGGTGTTGTTGTGAGTGTTTTAAGTGCAATTCTTGCTATTTCAGGAATAATGGACCATTACATCAACTTCCTTTACTTGATCACTTCAGTGTTTGCGCCAATGGCTGCGGTGCTTGTCGTTTCATTCTATTTAGGAGAGGATGATAATGATAACAGAAGATGGTTGTGGAACATATTCTCATGGCTTGCGGGTTTTATTGTTTATCAAGTAACAGCAAGTTTTGATTCAATATTTTTAGGCCCTACTCTATTGGCGGTTATCGTTTCAGCAGCATTGGCATACATTTGGATAATGTTGAAAAAGAGTCTCTCATATATGAATGACAATGATTGATGTAATCAAATTTTAATTTTTAATGAATTTTAGGTTTGTGATGTAGATATATGAAAATCATTTCCATTATTATGTAAAATTATTTTATTTACTTGATTTTCCCATTCATTTAATGCAATATGAATCAACTCCAATGCATATTATTGAATGACTTTTCAATTATTCAATAAGTTATTTTGGTACAGCGGGCAACAATGTTTTGATTAAACTGTTTTTCCTAAACTATATTGTTTAAAAAACTTTTATATAAGTTGAAAAATATAGAATAAATGGGTTATTAAATCCATAGGAGTAATGAAAAAATGAGATGTGTTGGTACTGTTGTACGTGGTATAAGAACACCAATTATTAAGGAAAATGATGATTTGGCCACTATTGTTGTAGATTCATTAATGGCTGCAAAGGAAAGCGAAGGATTTGAATTTAAAGATAAGGACATTGTTGCAATAACTGAAGCGGTTGTTGGAATATCAGAAGGAAATTATGTAACCGTCGATGATGTTGCAGAGGATTTAGTCAACAAGTTCCCATCAAAGGAGATTGGAGTAGTAAATCCTATTTTAAGTAGGAACCGTTTTTCAATCATATTGAAAGGTATTGCACGTGGAATGGACAAGATTACATTATTAACATCATTCCCTGCTGATGAGGTGGGAAACGGCATTTTAGACGAACAGATTTTAGATGAAAGCGAATACAATTTAGCAAGCGTCATCACCGAAGAGCAATACAATGAGACTTTCGGCTCATGGATTCACCCGTTCACCGGAATCAACATGGTTGACTTTTACCGTGAACTGATTGAAAGCGAAGACTGTGAAGTGGAATTTGTCTTTTCAAATGACGTTAAAACAATTCTTGACTACACTAATGATGTATTGGCATGTGACATTCACACAAGGGAAAAGACCGTGAAATTACTTAAGGACTTAGGTGCTAACGCATATGGATTATACCAAGTATTAAGTGAACCTATTGGAGATTCAGGATACAATCCAGATTATGGATTGCTCGGATCAAACAAGGCAACTGAAGAAAAATTAAAACTATTCCCAAAAACAGGTGACAAGTTGGTCATGGAAGTTCAAAAAAGGCTTATTGACATGA
Organism: Methanobrevibacter sp.; assembly: GCF_017940815.1. Lineage (GTDB taxonomy): Archaea > Methanobacteriota > Methanobacteria > Methanobacteriales > Methanobacteriaceae > Methanocatella. The sequence continues at coordinate 2,067 of NZ_JAGAXX010000037.1, read as the reverse complement.
CTGGCAAACAGATTGAGGTTATGGTTTACGGTGACGGTGCATTCAAGGATCCTGTAGGACACATCTGGGAATTGGCAGACCCTGTCGTTTCACCTGCTCACACACCAGGATTGGTTGGAACACCTAATGAAATCAAATTGAAATACGTTTCCGACAACAAGTTTGCTGACTTGAAAGGCGATGAGTTAAAAGAAGCAATCAAGGAAGAAATAAAGCATAAGGATAAGGACTTGACCGGTCAAATGATTACCGAAGGAACCACTCCAAGGGTATTGACTGATTTAATCGGTTCATTATGTGACCTTACAAGCGGTTCAGGTGATAAGGGAACACCAGTCATATTTATCCAAGGTTACTTTGACAATTTAGCTAACGACTAAATTTCAAAACCTTTATTCTTTTTTTAAAAAATAATATTTATAAAAAAACGCCACAAAAAATAAAAAAGTATTTGTATTCTCAAAGCCAAAAGCTCAAGAATACTCTGTTTTAATGATACTATTTCCAAGTATCCAATTCTTCTTCATTAAGTCCAATGCTTTTACCGGTGAATATAGGGTCTTGACCGGATTTTTTCTGTTTCTCGTAATCTCTCAGACAATCTATTGCAACCTTACCTAAAAGTATACAAACAGGCAGGTTGATCAATGTCATTCCTCCCAAGGTAATGTCTGCCATAGCCCAAGCGGCATCCATAGGGATGATTGCACCGACAAAAACGATTATTGTAGCGCAGACATAGAATATGCGCATGAACATTTGAGAAGGTTTCTTTCTTCCGTTTAAGTAAATCAATGCATTGTTAACATAGTAAAGGTTTCCTAAAAGTGTGGTGAATGCGAACAATACCATAGCTACTGTAATGAAAATAGGTCCAGCAGCGCCGAATATTGTAAATATTGCATTTTGAACGTATGGTGCACCTGAAACTGCAACATCTCTTGCAACGCCTGTTGAAAGACACATCAATGCTGTTGCAGTACATAAAAGAAGTGTATCAATATATACTGACAATGTTTGAACAAGTCCTTGTTTTGCAGGGTGTGAAACGTTAGCTGAAGCTGAAGCGTTTGGAGCTGAACCCACACCTGCCTCGTTGGAGAACAGTCCCCTTTTGATACCGTAAACGAGACATGATCCTGCAACACCGCCCAAAATGGATTGGAAATCAAATGCGTTCTGGAAAATCAAAACAAACATGGCAGGAATGTTTGCATAATTAAATAATATAACAATTAATGCAATAATAACATATGAAACTCCCATTAAAGGTACAATGGTACTTGTAACCTTAACGATTCTTTTTCCTCCGCCAAAAAGACAATATCCTGTTAAGATAGCCAATATTGCTCCAATAATCACGGGTGTTGTTGCATTATAGAATGAGTAATCTATAAATGTTGACTGGAGGTTATATGAACATAACAGGTTGAATCCAACTGCATATGTTGCAATCAGGAATATGCAGAACAGTGCCGCCAGTTTAGGCTTGTGGAGAGCCTCTTCAATATAATATGCTGGACCACCATAGAACTGTCCATTTTCATCTTTTCTCTTATATATCTGAGCCAAGGTACTTTCAACAAATGCTGAAGCGGCACCAATTATACACATTACCCACATCCAGAAAACCGCTCCCGGACCACCAAGACATATTGCGGTTGAAACACCGATGATGTTACATGTACCAACCCTTGAAGCTGTTGATACCAGCATCGCCTGTAGGGATGATACTGCTCCGTCTTCACCGGAAAGTTCCAAAAGAAGTCGCACTGATTCTGGAAACAGTCTTATCTGTACACCTTTTGTTCTTATAGTAAAATACAATCCCGCTATTGCCATGACAATAATCAGAATCGGATAATATATGACACTATCAATTTCATTTAACATTATTGTGCAAGAATTCTCCGGCTTCTTTAAGCTGGGAGATGAATTGCACTTTTAAGGGGGTTTGTTGAATTTTTAGAATTTTTTTGCAAAATTAAAAAATTATTGTATTACTTTCCAAATGCTCTTAGATAATCTCTATTTATTATAAAGGTATATAAGTTGTTATATGAAAAG
>NZ_JAGAXX010000036.1 GCF_017940815.1 Methanobrevibacter sp. | reverse complement strand
TCAAAAAACAATGCCAAAATCAAGAAAACGAACATTCAAGACCAAACGAGGCGTTTTAAAACGAATCTATCGCAGAGATCTCATTTGGAATGACAATCGCAAAAAGGATTTTGAAAATCAACAAAGTTTTTGAAAGAGTCGATTTTTCCTTCTCTTCAATCAAGGTCTCGAACTCATTGTCAGTGTCGCTTAAAAGGCGGTCTGTGAAAAATGAGGATATTGCCGCTGTGATTGTTGAGAATATGAATACCCCGACAATTATGAGGACTATTGAGATTAACTTTTCAGAGGTTGTCGCTGGAACCACATCCCCATACCCCACTGTGGCGAGAGTGGTGATTACAAAGTAGAAATCGTCAAACATGTCATAGGAGTTTCCGAAAATCCACATGAGCATTGTGAAAATGATTATTGTGAAAAACAACAGGCTTAAGATTGTGTCAAGATTACTGACCTTAAAGAACCGGTCAAGGTTGTGGGACAAACGCTTGAAAAGCACCACAACACGAATCATCTTCAGGAGCCTCAGGTACCTGAGCACGATTATGTGAGGCATCACAAATGGCAGGATCGCATCGAATGGGATTGACGCAATCAGATCAACCCAATTGCCTGGCCGCTTTAGAAATATCCTTTTCGGGTTTGAAAGGTATAGCGTCCAGAACCATTGCACCAAAAGAATTATACAGACTATGAAGTCATATATATGGATTTTAAGGACAACATCATATGGCAGGTCGAAAAACATCATTAAGGAGATTGCTATGATGTCTATGAAAATGAGCACGTTGATGAAAATCCATCTTGCATACAAACGGTTGATTTCATGCCCGAAAATGTTCAAAGTTATCCCTTCCAATAAGAATTAATATTTAATCTTATGATTTTATTGCATATTAAATTATCCTACAGGGACTGCAGATTATAGCAAATTGTATAACATACATGATACATACATATCATCATTAGTGCAATAATTATACATGATGGCATTAAACTGAACAAATAGTCGATAATGCTTCAGTTTCGACTACATAAAAAACAAACGAATGAGGCAAAAACATGATTTCAAAAAACAGGTTTATATTGACACTGCTTATAATGGGCGTGATAGCGGTCTGCAGCATCTCTGCAGTATCTGCAATGGACATATACGGAGGGGCATTCTCCACAAACGGAGGATTGGGCGACCTGACATACGCTTCCATTGATGTGGGAAGCCAATATTCAGGAGACAACGTAATCATCCAGATTTACTACTCCCGTGACGGATCCCTTCTAAACGACGGAAACATGGTTCCAAAAACCGTGACCTCAGGAGGTTTCATCAACGTGAAAAGCGCAGATGCGTACAGGTACTACCCTGACCATGCGACAGTCAACGTTTACAACACAAACAAGGTCCTTTTGGACACCCTTGATATTAACCTCAACGCCGGAAGCGGAATCCAGACCTTCGGGCAAGGATTCTACGACCATTCATACATATACTGAAAACATTAATGGTGATAAGCTCGATTATGCTTATCACAGACTTCTTTTTTTATATTAATCACTCATCATAGAAAGGCTGTGCAACGCACTCCCAAAGTGTGGTGAACTCATCCAACTCATTAATTATCTTGAACTCACTTCCCGGAGCAATGAGCGTGTCGAACTCATCCTTTCCATTGTTTCCAATCGGAAGGGCCTTACTTCCCTTTGGCATTCCAATGAGATTGGTGTATTTCAAGTCCCTTCTGAAATCACGGTTGCTGCTCACAGACATCGGAACGTTTGGAACAAACACGCCGTCAACGGCCTGCTGCCTCATGACGTTTTCATCCATCCTCACGACAAAAAGGTAATTGTCGTCAAGCTCAATGGAGTGTTCCCTCATCACCTTCAATATCTCGTTCATTGATTCGAAAAACTCCCTCACATCATCTGAAGGTTCATCGAAAAGACTTAAAAAAGCCGGAACCGGAAGGTTTATGTCATGGTCCGTGAAGGGATTGATTGAAATAATTGCATACTTGTCGGTTTGTCTTAGCATGTCCGCCAAGTCACTCATGAAGAGTGCATATATTGAGCTTCTCACCCCTGCCTCCTCCATTGCACTGTCGCTTGTGTATAACGGAAGCACCCTGTTTCCCTGATTGTCTTTTAAATAATTTATATTGAAACCTGCCTGGCCCTGAGGCTCAAAAACATCACCTTCCTTGGCGTTTTCTATTCCCTCAAACATGTTTGGGCTGAAGGTTACCGGCATCAATAGCTGTGATTCCTTTAATATCTCAAAAAACTCCCTTTGCATTTCTGGAGTGATTTCCTGCCTCATCAGTTCCTCAAGCCTTGTGTTGTCAGACATTGCACCTTGCTCTTTTAGTTCATTTAATTTTTCTTCATCCATATTATCACATTAACTCTTATTTTTCTACTTCAAAAATTATTGGAACATGATCACTGAATTCAAGCCAATGGCTTGGATTCTTAACCTCCAATCGCTTTACCATATCTTTTGATGCAAATACATGGTCCAGATGATACGGTTTATCCAAGTGCCTATACATGAAAAATGTTGATTTTGACTCTTCACCTTCACTTTCACCGGTTAGATAGTGATAAATATCAACCAAATCAATTTCTGACATCTTCTTTA
>NZ_JAGAXX010000035.1 GCF_017940815.1 Methanobrevibacter sp. | reverse complement strand
GTTTTTTCTTTATTATATTTAATCTCCATAAAATCTCCTCGGTAATAATAACAATTAATTCTATTAATGTTATATTTATTTTATATTTTTATTGCTTAAATAATTTTATCTAAAATGTAAAATACAATGGAATTAGATTGGGTCAATAATTCCCTTTTCGGTGATAATTCCAGTGACCAATTCTTTAGGAGTTATGTCGAATGCAGGATTTATAACATCTGTTCCCTCAGGACAGATTCTTGCACCACCGTAATATCTTACTTCATCACCATCTCTTTCCTCAATGATTGTGTCATAGATGGATATCTCATTGTCGAAAGTTGAATATGGTGCTGCAACATAAAACGGAATGTCATGATGCTTTGCGGCCAGTGCCACCATGAAAGAACCTACCTTATTAACAACTCCTCCACGGGCAATCCTATCTGCTCCAATGACAACCTTATCAATTTTTCCTTGAGACATTAAGAATCCTGAAGCCACATCAGGGATTAATTTAACTGGAATGTTTTCCTGCTGCATTTCCCATACGCTTAAGCTTGCGCCCTGTCCACGTGGACGTGTCTCGTCACAGATTACATTGATGTTTTTACCAGCATCCCTTGCGGCCCTGAACACTCCAAGAGCGGTCCCATAGTCCACACATGCAAGAGCACCCGCATTACAGTGAGTTAAAACGGTGTCACCGTCATCAATTATTTCAGCACCAAATTTTCCGATAGCCCTGTTTGTAGCCATATCCTCCTCATACATTTTAAGTGCTTCTGACAATGCATCATCACTGTTCAATACACGGTCAACTGCCCAGAACAGATTTACAGCAGTTGGCCTTGCTGCCTTGATTTCCTCTGCAGCCTTGTCCAGGTCAACACCTTCAATGTCTGCAAGAGCCATTCCAAAAGCGGCTGAAACTCCAATAGCCGGAGCGCCACGTACAGTCATATTTTTAATTGCAACAATAACATCCTGATAGTTGTCACAGTAAACGTAAGTCAATTCATCAGGAAGTTTTCTTTGATCAATAAGTTTTAGTTTGTTATCTTCCCATTCAAGTGTTTTCATTTTAACACCTTGTCTAAAAAAAGTATAAAAAGTTGAAAAGCATAATTAACGTTAGTTTCTAATTTTTTTATGTATAAAAATACAATTAAAGGTTTATAATTATGCTTCCCGTCTAATTTAATATCCAAAAATGGATTGATTAGAGATGTATTTACATACATCTAATTATTACTTATAATATTATCATTTATAAATATTTATAAAAAACCATGAAAATGCCTTTATTTTAGTCAGACCTAATAAAATTAATTATGCATTATCAGTCATGATTGGCACAACTTGTTTTTTACGTGAAACAACACCCTCTAACAATACTGTGTTGTCTTCAAGTTTTACACCATAAGCCTTTTCGACTAGGCATGCGTCTTTACCCAATGCAATCACTTGTGAGTTGCTGTTGACGATATCAGTGATTAAAAGCATGAAAAGGTCCAATCCTTCATCTTCAATGATTTTGTTCATGCCTGCTTCCAAATCATCCTTCATGGCCATGACATCTGAAATGTCTGCAGTGTTGACTTGATTAATAATTGATTTTACATCTTTAAAGTCAATTTGCTTAGCGTCTAAAGCCAAGATTTCCTCAATTGAAAAACTGCTTAAGTCAGTTCCTGCCTTGAGCATTTCCAAACCATATTCTTCAGCGTCAACTTCAGCGATTTTTGCAAGTTTTTCAACAGCAGCCTTATCGTCCTCGGTTGTGGTTGGAGATTTCAATAGCAATGTGTCGGAAATGATTGCGGACAACATTAATGTAGCGATTTCTTTTGTGATTTCCACATCGTTCTCTTCATACAATTTGCATAATATTGTTTCAGTACATCCGACAGGTTCAAATCTTAAGAATAAGGGATAAGAAGTTTCTAAAGCTAATTTATGATGATCAACAACTTTTAAAATATTTGCATTTTCCAAATTGTCAACGGATTCTGCCGGAGAGTTGTGGTCAACTAAAATCACATTTGCATCGTCTTCAACATCTTCCAGAAGTTCCGGTGCTTCCATATCCAAATAATTTAAAATGAATTCAGTTTCCTTGTTGATGTTTCCTAATCTGTAAGCTTTTGCATCAGCATTACCCAATTCGTTTTCCAAATTAGCCATTACAATACTGGATGTAATTGTATCACTATCAGGACTTTTATGTCCAAAAACATAAGTTTTAACCATATTATTTACTCCTATTAATTATGAATTGATAAAAATAAACTTAATATCAGTTATAAATTATCTTTTTCATCAGTATTTAATATTACTAAAAAAATAGATGAAATATAAAAAAAAGTTATGAAAATAAAAAAAAGTGTTTAGTAATGACTTTGTGGAGTCATTCCTAAATGATGGTCTTCGCTTTTCTTACCAGGTATTCCGTATGCATCCGCCCTACATTGAGTACATGCCCTGAATACTGGAATAATTTCTTCAACTTGTTCCCTGACGCTTTCCATCATTGAACAATCCGGACGAGAATAATGTTTCATTTTTGCCAATGGGATTAAAGGCAAGACATTCATCAATGCTGCACCACGTTTTTTGACTTCCTTAGCTATTTCAACAATATGCTCATCATTCAATCCTGGAATTAAAACTGAATTGACTTTAACAACCAAACCGTTTGCTGCAGCTTTCTCAACACCATCCAATTGATTTTTAATCAAGATTTCAACAGCATCATATCCTTTGTACACTTTTCCTTCGTATTTGATGAAAGAATAGATATCGACTGCAATATCTGGATCGATTGCATTGATTGTAACTGTAACGGAGTTCACTCCAAGTTCAGCCAATTTATCAGCATATTTTGGAAGTAAAAGTCCATTGGTACTCATACATTTGATTAAGTCAGGTTGTTCTTTTGCTAACTTTTCGAAGAATTCAAATGTTTCCTCATTTGCAAGTGAGTCTCCCGGCCCAGCAACTCCGACAACTGAAATTGGACCGTCTGCAGTAACATCATTAATGTGAGTAATTGCATCATCTGGTTTCATTATGCAGCCAGCAACACCCGGCCGGTCTTCCTCATTATTGATATCCCTTGTACAGAAGTTACAAAAGATATTACATTTAGGTGCAACTGGTACATGTGCTCTTCCGACTTTATCATGCATTTTTTCATTAAAGCATGGATGTGCTTTTGTTATATGTGCAAATCTTGAACCGTTGTGTTCATTCATATTACCACTACTCCATAAAATATAACTCTTGTTAATTTGTATTGATACGAACAAATATATAAAGTTTTCTACATGCCATTGTTCAATTCGTCGATAAACTCGTGAGCTTTTTCAATCCATTCATCCTTAATTAGCTCATCAGTAGCTACAACAGTTACAATATCCTCAGTGGATAAGTCTTTAATGTTTTTAAATCCTTCAGGCAATATCCTAAAGACTGCATCATAAATACGTCTTTGTAAATTAGAATGAGGATCATCAACAACTACAGATTTTAATTCAGTGAAATCACCACTGATTTCAAGCTGATATCTGTTAGGTTGGTAGATTTCATCTCTTGAGAACTTTTTCCATAGCTCTTTTAGGATGTTTGGAAGGTAGTTCTCATTGTCGATTAAAATCATGGTTACGTCCCTTTGCTTGTCATAAGTCAAGTTAGCAACATCTTCAAACAAAACGATATTTGAAGTCTTCCTCATTTTAATAGCTAAGACAAATACAGGATCATCCGGATTAACATAAGCCCTTAAATCATCCACAGAAGCGCCTAAAACCAAATCCTGAAAGATTTGCTTAATGATAATTTCATAAACTTCTGCACCACGTTCATCATAGCATTCAACTAACATCGAATCAATCCCTAAATCTATTTATTATCTTGTCTGTGACCCATTCCAGATACTAAAAGAGCTGCACCTACAGCACCAATGTGTTGTGAGTATTCCGGAACGATAACTTCAATTCCACCTAATGTTTCACTAACCGCTTCAACAAGACCGGAAATTAAACTGGTTCCTCCTACTTGGATTAAAGGTTCACGGATATCAATTTCCTGAAGTTGTTGTTCATAAACTTGCTCAGATACGGAATGACATGCAGCAGCTGCAACATCCGCTTTGGAACCTCCAGCAGCGAGTGTAGTAACAAGGTCCTGAATACCGAATACAATACAGTATGAGTTCAACATTGCTTTTCTCCAGTCCCCTTGAACAGCTAATGGACCTAATTCAGTGATGTCCACATCTAACCTACGAGAAGTCATGTCCAAGAATCTACCTGATGCACCTGCACAGATACCACCCATGGTGAAGTTGTCAGGAATACCGTTGTTTACGGTAATAACCTTGTTGTCCATACCACCTATATCCAATACGGTAGCTTCACCTTTTTGACAATCCGCCAAGTATACAGCACCTTTTGCGTTAACAGATAACTCTTCTTGAATGAGCTCCGCACCGAATTCCTGACCCATGGTAAACCTACCGTAACCGGTGGTTCCAATTCCATCAAGGTCATCCCAATCGTAATCGGTTTCGCCAAATGCTTCAGCAGCAGCTGTTTTTGCAGATTCGATAATGTCCTTGGTGGATGTCCAACCGGTTCCTATAACCTTGTTGTTTTCCATAAGAACTGCTTTTGTAGTGGTTGAACCTGAATCCAAACCAAGAGTAAGTCCTTCTTGCTTTTCACGTGCAAGAATACTTCTTCTAGTTACAGTAGTAGCCAATGCTTCCATACGGATGAACAATTCGTCCGCTTTTGTTCTTTCAGTGAATGAATAGGTTACTACTGGAATACGAGTATTGTTCTGAATAAATCTTCTTACTTCATTTCTGACCAATGCCGCTTCAGCACATCTAAAACAGGTTGCGATAAACACTGCATCAGGTTTGCATCTGCCTTCAACAATAGCCATAGCTCTTGCAATCATTAATTTTAAACTTGAACTTTGAGCTGAAAATCCAAATTTCTCATAAGATTCATCAATGTAATCTAAATCAATTTCAGGAAGAATGATTTCAGCACCAAACTTGTTTGCTGCCTTTTCAATCTCTTTTTGAATTCCACTGTATTCTGTTCCACATGAAACTAATGCGATTTTAACCATTATTCTTCCTCCTTAGTTTCTTCAAGTGAGTCTATAAAATTATTAATATCATTTACCATAACATATGTTTCATCCTGATTTGTAGGATAAGTGACTTCCAAAACAGGAATGTCCTTGTTTCTTAGCAAGAATATTGACAATTCGTTAGTCCTTGCACAACCTATACAACCGAAACCATATGGTGCGCCGTCAACAACAATTGCTGCTTCAGCTTCATCTATAAGTGGCCCAATGATTGCCATCCTACCACGAACACCTGAAGGAACTTCAATAGCTGCGTATTTAAGTCCTTTGATTGGGTCCTCTTCGGTAATGTTCATTGGTGGAGAATCAATCTCAGGGTCTTTGATTTTTTGCCTAATTTGTTTTTGTAAAACTAAAGGAGTGTGACCTTTTCTTTCAATTAAATCTGCCAAAATTAATGAGTTTGGAGGATAAATAGCTACCTTAACCATATTTTCACCTATTCTTCTTTATCTAAACAATCATTCATGATTTTCTTAAATTCATCAACGTCAACTGGTTTTTTCTCTTCAATTTCAACCTCTTTAGGATTTTCTAAAGCGTTTGAAACAAAACCAAGTATACGATATTCCTTTTCCATTTGGTGGAAACCTTCCCTAGGACCGAACCTGTGACCTCTGCATCTTCTAGGATCACCTGGAGCGAATCCTCTTTCCTTTGTGAAAATGTGATTAGGGTCTAGTTTTCTAATCTCCTCAATTGCCTTGTATACATCCTCACTTTTTCCACTAATCATAGATCCATAACAAGTATTTTTAATAGTAAGTGGTAAACCCAGCATGTGAAATGCAGTAACGATTTCTTGTTCACTTACGTGAGCTCCTGGCCCAATAAAAATCATACGAGTGATTACATCAGGATCCCAATCTTCAGTACCCAAATCAGGACTCATGGTTAGATTCTGTGACATAAACTTCAACTCCCTCTTTTAATTGTTCAATGTGATCATAATCTGAAGTGATATCCCCAACAATGTTTGTCGCTTCAAATGATTCTGCAGTAGGACCGTATTCAGAATTGTCCTCAAATCTGATACCGATTAGACCTGCACTTTTTGAAGCCATGTTGGTAATACCAATTTGACCTCTAATTACCTTATCGACCGGGTTATTCTCAGGAACTAAACCCTTAGCCAATTTCTTATCTCCTTCAAAAATTACAATGTGCATTCCAGGCACTGCAAAGTGGACTTTGATTTTTCCAATAGGATTTTCCAAAAGACCAGAAACATATTTGAAGTATCTTACAGACCTTGGAGCATTATCTGCAAACTTGACTGTACATAAGTCCTCTTTCTTGATTGCTTTTGTAATTACCTGACCTTCTTTTAGGATATCAATTGTATGTTTAGGAATTTGCTCGACAATAATTGCATCATCATCAATCAATCCATCAATCATGTGCTCAACGCCAGCTGCAGACAATAGTTCTGTAGCCTCTTTTTGAGTTTTATTTAATAACATTAACCTTTGTTGTTCAGATTGAACGGTAATGAAATCGTTTTCTTTTGCGATGTCAATTATTTCCATTCCCGCAACGATGTGCCCAACAGTGGTATGATTTGGAGTCAATACCCTGTTTTCACGATATATGAATACTTTTCCAACACCTACACCATCGTTTCTCACAGTAATTGTTCCACGAGTTCTTTGAGTGGTGTTTTCCTTAGGTTTATCTATACCTGCAAGGTCATAAAAGCCTATGAATGACTCACTGTCATATGAAACTTTAATTCTACCGTCTTTAATAACTGAAAAGAGATGCTCTACACAAGTAGGAGAGTCCTCATCAATATCGAATGAAATGTAAGTGTATAACTCATTTCCTTCTTCCAAAACTGTGCTTAAGTCTGATACGGAAGCACTGTCAGTTGTTGTGCTTCTTTCAATGACCGGCTCAATGCCTGTTATCTTATCGTCATCAGTTAACCCTTCCAAAGTTTTTTTACCACCAATTACACGGGCAAAAATACCCTTGTTGTATGGCGGAACACTGTAAACGTTAGTAGTGTTTTCCTTAAGCATTATAAAGTGAGTTGACTCATTACTAAAACTAGATAAACTTAAAACAACATCTCCCTCAAAATACTTGTATTCATCAGAAGTAGGCTCCAAATCAGTTACAATAGGACCAACTGCCACTTCTGTAGGAGTTGACCAGCGAATGTCCAAGTCAACAAACTCCTCGTATTGATTTTTCCACACATCAACAAGAGGTTTTGCCTCATCGGATTCGTCCAATTGTATAATTATTGAACCCTTGTTTGTTTTAATTTTATACTTGCTAATATTCTTTTCCAGTTCTTTTTTACCTTTTATTAAGCAAATAATACTTCCTGGAGTATAAGGGGCATTTGTTTCATCAATTACATCCTGAATTGTAGAAGCATCTGCCACTTCTATTTCCTCTCCATTAATTTTAATTAACATACAATCTCCAATAAGAATTTTAATATTATATATTTATGAGTTTATTATATAAAACAATTATTTATTTGATTTTGAAAAATTATATAAACACAAAATTATAACATTAATAATTGAGGAGGAAAATTTATGAAAGTCACTAAAAAACATATATTTTCTTTATTGGTTATTTTGATTATAGCGATTAGTGCAATCTCAATTGCAAGCGCATACACAGGAACCGGGTTTTCACACAACATTCCAAGTTCCAAATATTATGACCTGTCAGCTTCAGATATCTTAAGCAAATACAACAAGACAGACTGTCATGTTGAAGAAAGCGCAGTCTGCACCAATGTAGTTGATGGAGATACTATATATCTGGATAACGGTGAAAAAATTCGTTTTGTAGGAGTGAACACCCCTGAAAGAGGCGTTGAAGGTTATATTACATCTAAAAACTTTGTGCAAAAACTTTGCCTAAACAAAAAAGTGGGCATTGATGTCGACAATAGGAAACACAATGACAAGTACGGAAGAACATTAGGCGTCGTTATTGTTGATGGAAAAAATGTCAATGAGATGCTTTTAAAAGAAGGGCTTGCCGAAATAATGTACATGCCTCCAAGTGAATTCTACCCATATGACTGGGCAAACGGCAACACCCATGTGGCAGACACACATAGCTCGTCTTCATCAAGTTCACATCCGACAAGCAGCGAATCGACAAGTTCATCAGGTTCTGCAAGTTATGTTGGAAATGCAAACACCGGCAAATTCCACGAACCGTCATGTTCCAGTGTCAAGGACATGGCTGAAGGAAACAAAGTGTTCTTTTCTGCAAGAGACGATGCAATAAGCCAAGGATATATCCCGTGTAAGCGGTGCAATCCTTGAACTCTTTTTTATTTTTTATGTGATATTTGAATATAGCAATCCCAATGAATAATTCGCAATACTTTCCATGATTGGAATAATAATACAGACATCAATCAGGAATCCCACATAAGGAATTGTCAGAACGAATGATGAGACGAATGAAATTACAACCATCAAGATCGCCATCGCTATCAGCCATTTAATTATATTGAATATTCCTATGTTCCTGATATCGCCAATGACCCTATTAATTTTCAAGGCCTCTGACAAGCTATCAAGATATGCCAACCTGGCTTTTGCAAAAAACAGAAGGAATTCGAACACCAGATAGGTGACTAAAATCACCAGGGTTAAAGTCCAGAAAGTTGCCAGGAAGCTAAGAATCTTGTATTCATATAGAAGATTTACACTGGCGGGACCCAATGTGGACAGGCTTATGAAAAATACCAAGGCAGGTACAATCATATAAACCATTCTCAATGCCAAAACCCTAATTGAGTCATATACGCTGTTCACCAGATTGAAAGAAGGAAACATCGAAGATTCCCTTGAACCTGTTTTAATAACGTCCAGGAAGAATCCTGGTACAATCAAAATGAAAATAAAGAATGCAACTACCCCAATGAAAATTATGATCTTATTATCCAACAGATAACCTATTGGAGTAATGGTTATTAAAATAAAAAGAATAGAAATAATCGGCAATTTTGCAATATTCCTAAACGGATATTTCAATGAATTAAAAATGATATTTGATAAATCCATATCCTACCTCTCATCTGAAAATAAACACGGGATTTTTATCTTGGTTGAACACTTCCACCTGTTCACCGTCATGATTCAAGAATAGCGAATTGGAATCATTCACTTCACCAACCACATTGGCCGCAATTGAGTATTTGGCCAAATATTCCTTAATGTAATCACATTTATCTTCACTTGCTGTGAAAACAAAACCTGAACCAGGATATGATCTAAGCCAATCAACCCATGACATGTTCTCATTTTTTGGAATGTCGTCAAGATTGACTGTGGCTCCTTTGTGAGAAGTTTCCAGAAGCATTTCCAAGGTTCCCAAAATTCCAGGGTTTGAAATATCCTTTCCGGATTTGATGTAATCATGTTCGGCCAAGTATTGAACCGCAGTAATCTGGTCTTGAACGAGTTGTGCATCTTTGTCATATGTAGTGTCCCAGTTCAAGGAAAACATTTCATGAGGTTTGCCATCAAGGTCGATAGCAACAATCACCTTATCTCCAACTTCAGCTCCAAAACTAGTAATTATCTTATCTTTTTGAGCTATTCCGACAATTGCCACACCTAATGAGTCCACCTCACCATCAGGATGCAAGTGTCCTCCAACCATAGGGACATTGAACTTCAAGCATCCGTCTTTTATTCCATTTAACAAATCTTCGTAAATATCATCATTGCTTATTGACATTATGTTTACCATAGCCAATGGCTTTCCTCCCATCGCAGCAATATCATTAACATTAACAAGCACGGAGCAATATCCTGCCCAATAAGGGTTTACATTCATGATGTCTCCCCAAATGCCGTCCGCCGCAATAAGCATTACCTGACCATTTCCAATGTCAATAGCGGAAGCGTCGTCACCAATGTCAATCACAACATCACCGGAAACGTTGTATGATTCTTTTAAAAGAGATATTACATTGTCTATTGAACTTTTACGTGACACGCCCTTAAATTCTTGAATTTCCTTTACTAGACTTTTTAAATCCAAAGATTACACTTCCCAATTTTATTCTATATAATTAATTTTGTAATTGCAATTAATATTATTTATTATTTCAATGATTTTGCATTTAACATCCTCGATATCTTCAAAATCACCACATTCCCGTTTGCCGCCAAAGATTACCTGTTTAATATTTTGACCGATGATGTCATCAAAACCACTTTCGACCTCGAAGATTATGGAATTTTTAACCTTGAATCCATCTTCCACAACCTTATCCAAATCCCCATCAGTTATTCCAATTACAGGTATATCAAATCTATACAGAATGTCTGAAGATATCAATGTGGTGTCGTCACCAACAGTGATGACAAGACTGGAATCTCTGAATCTGTAAACATCCTCTCCAGCATGGTCAAGAAAAGTTACCCTAAAATCATTAGGCTTTTGATTTGATATTACACGAGGAGTGACCTTTGCATGCCTTAAAAGACCTGTTTTGATTATTGCTGAATCAAGATCCACCTCGCCCAGCTTTTCAAGGCCGTGCTGTTTAAGCTCACCACCAACAATGTCGACAATATGATTGTCACGGGCAATCAATGTAAGCCGGTCGGAATTAGTCTTTCCAATCACGACACTGTTAACCATGATATTTTCACCAGGACTTACCCCATGGACAATTCTTTGATTCAAACCTGCATTGTCATTTTTAATATGCTTTTCATAAACCTCTTCAGGCCATACAATATTCAAGCCCAACCTTTCAGACAAATCATGGCCCAATTCCAAGTCATTATTCCATAAAATGACACTACCGTCTTCTTCGCCAGGCCTTTCAATTTGAATTACAGGAATGTTGTTATCGTCGATCTTTTCAACATAATGATTGTAAACCTTATATCCGAAAACCTGGCCAGTCACATCCGATTTACCATAATTCAGAAGGAAAATCACATCCGCTCCATCATCATGAAATATCTTGAGGGACTCGCTTGGAACCAACTTGCGGGAGATGTCAATCACATCCTCCAGGCTTGCATCAATCACTGCAGTCCTTCCCATTGTTCCGCCAAGCCTAACCTTAACATCACCATATTCTTTAAGCAGGCCAATCAGTTTCAAGGCATAACCTGAGTCAATTATATTAGGTCCGTGAACAACAATTCCAATATTCATTTATTCACCTTTATTCTTTTCTTGAATATTCTTGAACCGCAAATCTCGCAATCATCAAAAGGATAATCCTCATCATATTCCTTTTTACATCCTTCACAAACCTTTTTCCAATTGTAAATTCCCTTAATTCCATCTGTTATAACTCCAGAATACGGAATGTTCATGATTTTCAAGGTGTTCTGGATTGTGTAATCGTCACTGATAACCTTTACGTTGCGACCCTGTTGATGGAACATGTATGCAAGGGATATTAATTTTTTATCAGGCATGGATAATCTTAAAATATCACCGGAATCAGAAATAATATCATTAACACTTGATATATACTCGGAAGACACATCTTGTATGATTAACCTGCCTTCCTCAAGAGCCATATCAAATGTTAATTTGGATTTGAAATCTTTAATTTCAGATGATATTTCTGGAACCGTGAAATTGTTTTTAGAAATTAGTTTAAATCCATTTATAAAAGCAGATGCATCTAGAACATAATAAATTTCCATGATATTATATTACAAACTATAAATTAATAAAGCTATTCAATGAGTTGGAATACATTTGGAATAACCTTGGGAAATATTTGGGAAAAGTTTGGAAAAAGCTTAGAATAAATATTGGATAAATATTGTAAGGATTTGGAATAATTTATTTAAATTCTAATTGTTAAATTAATATTAACGAAATTACATGAAGAGTTTAATAGAAATCTTTATGGATAGGAGATGTTTAAATGAATTTCAAAAGTGATATAAATAACGACATCAAGTTCCTTGCAAAATCGGAAATTCGATTGAAAATTTTAAGTGAATTGTATAAACAACCAAATAATGTACGTGGCATCGTTAAAAAAACAAAGATTACCTACAGTTCCGTTTCAAGTAATATAGGAAAATTAGAGAAAAACAATCATATTCAAAAAATCAACAAGAGGTACCACATCTCTCCAATGGCAGAAGTTTATCTGAAAAGTCTAATGGACTTTAAAAACAGCATGGACCTGGTTAGTGATTACGATGCTTTTTGGGACAATCATAACTTGAATCAGCTAAGCATTGACTCTGTAAAAAGCATAACCGATTTGAAGAATTGTGCACTAATTGAAGCGACACCAACAGAGATTTTCAAAACACACAATACAATAAAACAGCAGATGGTCACATCTAAAAGCGTAAAGGCAGTATTTCCCTATTTGCATCCGGAATACCCCAAATTAATTGAAAGGGTATTGGAGAACAACGGCACTGTTGAACTGATCATTCCGCAAAGCATTTTCCAAGAATTATTTTTCAAAATCAATGGAGACATTAGAAGGCCTGCAGTCAAAAGTAAAAAATTGAGAGTGTTCAAGTTTAAAGACGAATTGAATTTGTACTTGAGCATTTGCGATGAAAACATAGGATTGGGCTTGTTCAAAAACGACGGCAGCTTCGACCAGAATCGCATCCTAGTTTCAAACGATGAGCAATCCGGCAAATGGGCTGAGAAATTATTTGAACATGTGAAACATCAGGTGATATAATGACCAGCACAGAAACCCGTGAACAAATAAACAAAGAGTTTAGTGGAATCAAATACATTTTGACTTCAGGAATGCGTTCAAGACTGCTATTGGCAATTTATGATGGACCTAAAAACTTGGATGACTTGAGAAATGTGTTGAAAAAGCCTTCCGCAACAATATTGCATGGACTTAAGGAACTGGAAAACAACAATCTGATCAAGAAAGTCAACAAACAATATGAACTGACTTCAAACGGATACCTGATAACCGTAAACATGGTGAAACTTGTTGAAAACTGGTATGCCGTAAACAAAAGCAAGGCCTTTTGGAACAATCACGATTTGTCAGATATTCCAGATGATGTTTTGAAAAACGTGTACCTTCTAAAGGATGCCGAATATATACATTCCACTACAAGCGATTTGTCCAATGCATTCAATTCATATCTAAAATTAATTTCAAAAGCAAAAACATTGAAGATTATTCTTCCGATCTATTCCGAGAAACATTTGAAACATCTAGTAAAATTGCTAGATGAAAATAAATTAGAGAATCTGGAATTAACCATTGACCGTGAAATCTTAAATTCAATGAAAAGCAATGCCGACTTGAAAAAGTCCCTTGTTGAAAATGAAAAAGTCAAAATAAAAATAACCAAGCAGAAGGTAAGGTTATTTTTGACAATTTCAGAAGAATTCATGTCTCTAACATTATTTTTTAAAGACGGTCATTACGACGACAGCCAAATCTTAATTGCCAAGGATGAGAATGCCTTAACGTGGGCATTTGGCCTCATTAATCATTATTGAATAGACTGGCGGTGATTAAAATTAAAAAAACTGAAACGAACATCTGGAATTTGACCAACAAAGAACTGTTATACTTAATTAAAAGCAGAGACGGCGGAAAAACAACAGCAAGAATCATAGATGCAATACTTGAAGGACCATACAACAGAAACCAATTATCAAAAAAACTTCAGCTAGACTACAAAACGATATGTTACCACATACAGCTAATCTCAAAATATGACTACATCACACAGGAAAAATTTGAGCAGAATTACTATTATCGCCCCAGCAAAAAATTATTAAAGAATATAAACGAATATAATTTAATTAAAGAATCAATTAAAAATGAGGGAAAAAATGAAAAGTGAGACTTCCAAATTACACAAGCAACAATCATCTGATGATATTGAATGCGGATTAATAACCCTTAGCGACAGCAGAAAATCAGAAAAATTAGATTTGTCTGGAAAATACATCGCAGAGGAAATCGAATCTAGATACACATTAAAATCTAGAAAATTAATTCCTGATGAACCAAAAGACCTAACCGATGCGATAGATGACATGATTTCCGAGGGAATTGACGTGATACTAACAAACGGTGGAACAGGTCTTGATGAACGTGACATCACCGTTGAAACCGTTGAAGCACTTTTTGAAAAAAAAATTGATGGTTTTGGAGAACTCTTCAGGGCAAAATCTTTTGAAGAAATAGGATCTGCAGCACTTCTCTCAAGAGCGACTGCAGGAGTCTATAAAAAAACAATCATATTTTCGATGCCCGGCTCCCCAAATGCTGTTAAAACAGCTTTAGGATTAATCATTGATGAACTGCCTCATTTTGTCCATCATGTGAAAAAATGATGAAATAAATATTTCATCATGATTTTATTTTTTTAGTCAAAAAACTCGTTGACACTTATTAAAGGTTCTAATTTTATGCCTGCCTTTTCAAACTCTTCAACAGCACCTTCTTGCCTGTCAACGACAACAAAAGCCCTAACAACATTGCCGCCATTCTCTTGAATAGCCTTGATTGCTTTTAAAAGTGATCCTCCAGTTGTGGAAACGTCCTCAACAACAATCACATTATCATTTTCGTTGAGCTCGCCTTCAATGAGTTTTGATGTACCGTAGCCTTTCTTTTCCTTACGAATCATCAGCAATGGCAATTTAGATTCAAGTGAAACTGCAGTGGCTATTGGAACTGCACCCAATGCAGGGCCCGCAACCTTGTCAATGTCCTCGCCAGATATTTTTTCTGTAATCAATTTTGAGATTGTTGATAAGATTTCAGGTTCGGTAATAGCCTTTTTCATGTTAATGTAATAATTACTCTTTTTACCTGAAGATAAAGTGAAATCCCCTTCAAGGAACACTTCATTCTCTTTCAATAAATCAATCAGATATTCCTTTGAAGTCATAATATATCATCTTCGCCTTTAAGTAAAATCTTATCCCCAATGACTTTTACAAGTTCCATTGGAACAACGTCTTCACTGGATTTGATTTGTTCGGAAAATCCGGATCTTTTTATCACTAAATCGGTAATTTCTAATGAATCTTTATCAAGAATTACATCATGAACCTTTCCAACAATTTGAATTTCTGCATCAAGTACTTCTTTTCCAAATAATTCTTCTCGAATTCTCATAAAAAACACCTTAATTAATAAATAGTTTTTAATATTAATTAATAGTTTCTAAAAAAAATTAATGTCAATGCAAAATTGTATTAAATACAAACAACATACTAACAATATTAATTTTAAGGTGAATGCATGGAAGAGAAAACTTTCACAGTATCTGAGATTAATAACTATATTGGAAGGAAGCTCAAGCTGGACCAAAATTTGAAAAACATCTACATAAAGGGAGAAATTTCAAATTACAAAACCTACCCTAGCGGACATAGCTATTTTACTTTAAAGGATGAGAAATCACAGATTCCGGGAGTGATGTTCAAAGGAAATAAGGACAGATTCCTCAAATTTGAACCAAAAGACGGAATGAAAGTAATCATCAAGGGTAAGATTGAAGTATATGAGAGGGACGGAAAATATCAGCTATATGCAACAAGGATAACTGAAGACGGCCTTGGAGACTTACACATAGCTTTCGAACAATTAAAGAAAGACCTTAAAAAGGAAGGATTATTCGACGATACCCATAAAAAGAAAATACCTAAATACCCAAATAGAATAGGCGTTGTGACTGCACAGACAGGTGCGGCAATAAGAGACATCATCACAACAATCAAAAGAAGATACCCAATTTGTGACGTGCTGGTCTTTTCAACTCTGGTTCAGGGAGATAACGCTGCACCACAAATTGCCAGACAAATCATTCATGCCCAAAAATTTGATTTGGACACACTAATTGTAGGCCGTGGTGGAGGAAGCATTGAAGACCTATGGGCATTTAACGAAAGGGAAGTTGCATATGCAATCTACAACTGCAGAATTCCGGTCATAAGCGCAGTGGGTCATGAAATTGACTTTACAATATCCGACTTTGTGGCGGACTTGAGGGCACCAACCCCAACTGCAGCGGCGGAAATTGCCGTGCCGGACATTAGAAAAGTTAAGGAGAGCGTGAGCCAGTTAAACAGAAGGGCAAATAAGTCCATTAACGATAGGATTGAATTAAATAAAACTAAATTGAACAACATTTCACAAAAAAACATTTTAAAAAATCCCGAATCGATTTATGATATAAAAGGGATGAGCCTGGATAACCTAATCAACAGATTAAGTTTCACATCCAAGAATATTATGACAAGAAATAAAAATAAGCTGGTCAGATTGGAAAGCTCAGCAGTGTTTAAGAATCCGGAATCAATGTATAAGCTAAAAAGGATGGATCTGGAGAAAGTGATTAACAAACTGAACATGACTTCCAACAACATTATTGTCAAAAATAAAAACAGGCTGTTTAAGATAGAAAATTCCCATATTTTAAAGAATCCTACCGAAATAACCAAGAAGAAGAGGGACGAATGTTTAAAGAATATAAATAAGTTAGAAGTTTTAAATCCACTTTCAACATTGAAAAGAGGATACAGCATAGCGAAGACCAAAGAAAAGGTAATCACTTCCGTAAAAGATGTTGAAGTTGGAGATGAAGTGGATATTGAATTTGACGATGGAATTATTAATACAAAGGTGATATGATGGAGCAAGAATTAAGTTTTGAAGAAAGTTTAGAAAAGTTAGAAGACATTGTTAACAAGTTGGAAAATGGTAATGTGCCATTGGACGATGCAATTGATGAATTTAAAAAAGCGATGGACCTTGTCAAGATTTGTAACAAAAAATTAGAAGTTGCAGAAGAATCAATCGCAAAGATAGTTCAGGATAACGGAGAACTGATAGAGTTCAACACTAACGAATGAAATAGTTTATCCAGTATTCCAGTAATGCATTTATTGGATAACTATTACAATTTTCTTTTATTTTTATCGCCAAATCATAGGCGACCTGTTTTTCAATCAGATTATTTTCAACCTCATCAATTAAGTTTAGGATTGAAGTGGTGATTGCCACATTTTCCTGCTTTCTAGCATCGATTCTCAACTGTTTTATAAATTCAAATTTATCGTCGTCAAGATCGTCATAAAACCTGTTGATGTCCAAGGTATATCTGTTTAGCCTTACCAATGCATTGGACTGGGACTTGCTTGTAATCCAGACTTGCTTCCCAATTGCCTTGGAGATTGCTTCAATTACCGCATTGGCAATTAATTCACCTAACTTGGAGTGTTTTCCCGCATTGGTCAATATCTCTTTTGAGTCAGTGTTTGAAAATATTGCCACACCGTCAGTTCCGGTGCCTGTTGCAAATCCATTCGAATATTGAGAAGGGATTTTCAGATTGCTCAATGCAACGGTCTTCGCTTCGGTTATTGTCATGAATGCATCTGTCAATGTTGACTCGTCCAAACATACATTAGTCAGCAAAATAACATTGATGGTTCCAAAATGAAATTCACCGTTTTCCTGCCAATATGATGCAGGGTCTCCCGCCCGTGACGCATTTGTCCTGACGCCTGCAGTGACCACGGCAGTGACATCAACATTCCTGAAAGACTTGTTGACAATGCTTACGTTTTTCATTTCCGCCAAGGTTATCAAACCTGTGGCATGACGATAGTCGACATTCAGCCTTTCGCATTCCTTAATCAGGTAGTCATGAACGTCATGGTCCACAAGATAATCAATTTTTTCTTGAGACAGGTGTTGGTTAAAAACAGTTTTATACAAATCGTTTGTGCCACTATTCAATTCAGAGGTTGACAATCCATTACGGCTTACCCCAAAATTAATTAAGATAGTGTCATTCAAATAATATATTTCATCACCAAGTGATGTCTTAAAAATTAGTCTATTGGAATTCATAAAAAAAAGAAAAAAAGAAGATGTAAGAATTTACATCATTGGAGGCATTCCGCCCATTGCGGAAGGATCCATACCCATGTCTTCAGGGCCTTTGGTTGATGCAATTACATCGTCGATTCTTAAAATCATTTCAGCTGCTTCAGATGCAGATTGGATAGCTTGTTTTTTAACACGTTTAGGTTCGATAACTCCAGCTTCTTTCATGTCTGCAACTTCACCAGTGAATACATCTAATCCCATGTAGAAGGAGTCTTCTTGTGCAGCTCTTAAGTCTACTAAGGAGTCGATGCTGTCTAAACCTGCGTTTTCTGCTAAGGTTTTTGGTACGATTTCTAAAGCTTCTGCGAATGCGTTTACAGCTAATTGTTCTCTACCAGAAATGGATTCTGCGTAGTCTTTGAGTTTTTTAGCCATTGCGATTTCAGGAGCTCCTCCACCTGCAACAACTTTGTCGTCTTCTACGGTAGCTGCTACTACACCGATTGCGTCTTCGATTGCTCTTACGATTTCGTCAACGATGTGTTTGGTACTACCTCTTACGAATAAGGTTACGGATTTTGCACTGGAACATTCTTCTACGAAGATCATGTCGTCACCGGAGATTTTTCTTTCTTCTACGGTTCCAGCAATACCTAAGTCGTCTTCGGTTAAGTCATCTAAGTTGGTGATGACGTTAGCACCAGTTGCTCTGGATAATTTTTCGATATCGGATTTTTTAACTCTTCTTACAGCTAAAACACCAGCTTTGGATAAGTAGTGTTGTGCTAAGTCGTCGATACCTTTTTGTGCGAATAATACGTTAGCGCCTGCTGCAACAACTTTGTCAACCATGTCTTTGACCATTTTTTCTTCTTGTTCGATGAAAGCTTGCATTTGAGCAGGGTCAGTGATTGTGATTTCAGCGTCCATTTCGGTTTCTTTTACTTCTAATGGAGCGTTGACTAATGCGATTTTTGCGTCTTTGATTTCAGATGGCATACCTGGGTGTACTCTTTCTTTGTCTACAATTACACCTTCAACTAAGTTGGATTCTTCAACAACAGCTCCGTCTTTTTTCTCGATTTTGATGTTGTCAGTGTCAACTACGCCGTCTTCTTCAACTGCTTCTACAGCGTCAACGATTAATTTTGCTAATGGTTCACGTGCAGCTTCGGTTCCTTTACCAGTCATAGCAGTCATAGCTACTTTCATTAAGGTTTCGGAATCTACGTCATCGATTGCGATTTCGTCTAAGATTTCTTGTGCTTTTTCAGCTGCTTTTCTGTATCCCATTGCAATGATTGTTGGGTGAATGTCAGAGTCGAGTAAGTTTTCGGATTTTTTGAGTAATTCTCCAGCAATGATAACTGCAGTAGTGGTTCCGTCACCGACTTCGTCTTCTTGGGTTTTTGCCACTTCTACGAGCATTTTTGCTGCAGGGTGTTCAATATCCATTTCTTTTAAGATTGTTACACCGTCGTTGGTTACAACAATGTCTCCAAGTCCGTCTACTAACATTTTGTCCATTCCTTTAGGACCTAATGTGGTTCTTACGGTTTCAGCTAATACTTTACCAGCTAAGATGTTGTTTCTTTGAGCATCTCTACCGACAGACCTGTTAGTACCTTCAGGTAAAATAAAAATTGGTTGTCCTTGTGCCATTAATAATCACCTTTTTTTTAATTTTAATAAATAAATAGATCAGTTTAATTATCAACATGAGAAAATAAGTTTATAGTGTTGACTAAACCTTTCTACTTAATACATGAGTTTAAGGTTATATAAATACTTTATGGTATAAAGTAAATTAAAGTAAGAAAAAGAATAATTGAGAAATCCAATGAAAAATTACCCCTCGAAATATGCAAGCAACATGTAAAAATTTTAACACTTCAAGAAAAGATACCCAAAATAAATCATGAGCAAATCAATTATTTTGAAAACAGTGCTAAAAAAAATAGTAAATTAAATGGGATAGATAGATGATTGCAACAATAAATAAAAAATTTAAAGATAAAAAAATAAGATAGAATTATCTACCTTGTTTTTTCTCCAATCTGAAAGGAGGAGTCCTGTCTTGAGTTTCGTAAGCCTCCTGCTCTTCCTGAAGATCATTAAAGAAATTATTAATTTCTTCTAATCTTTTGATTTTATCATCTTTTCTTTGGAGCTCATTTTGGAGTTTCAAATAATCTTCACGTGAAACGCTTTGTTCCCTAATAAAGCGAAGTTCACTTTCACGAGCATTGATTTCACTTTCCAATTGATTTTGAAGACTGACATAATCCTCTTTAGGAATAGTCCTTTCTCTTAGGTATTGTATTTCACTGTCTCTTGCATCAATTTCAGTGTCAAACCTGTTCTTGAGATTCACATAGTCATCCTTAGGAACGGTGGTTTGTTGCAAATCAACAATTTGACTATCCAAACTTTTAATTTCAGAATCGAATTTGGATTGCAAATCGTCATAATCTTTTTTAGGGATACTGTCTTGTTTCAAATTAGAAATTTCATTATTCATCGCATTGATTTCAGATTCAAATTGAGTTTGAAGAGAAATATATTCATCTTTAGGAATTGTTTGCTGTTTTAAAATATTTAACTCATTATTAATTTGATCGATTTCACTTTCCTTAATGCGAATTTCATTATTTTTAAGTTCAATTTGCTTTTCAAGCTCCAATATCTGAGCCTGGGATTCAACATCATTTTCCAATTTGAGAACTTTGATCTTGTATTCATCAATAGTCCTAGAAAGAGTATTAATTTGAGCTTCTTTTTCAGCAATACTTTTATAAGATTCGGTTAATCTCTCATTAACATCAGCTAATTCTTTTTTCTTATAATCATGCAATTGCTCTGCAAAATATTCTTTAATCTCATCAAGAGAATTGTTTACGTAATCTAATTCATAAATCCTATCCTCCTGATTTTTGATTAAAATGTCTTTTTCTTCAAGTTGTTTTTTCAAAAGATTAATTTCGTCTTCTGCTTTGAATTTAATAACAGAAACTTCTTTTTCCTTATCTACAATATCTTTTTCGAGTTCTTTAATCCTTTGTGGAGTGTTATCATTTTTCCGTTCCACTTCAAGCTCAGTCAATTCGAATTTTAAGTTATTGAGCTCCAATAGGCAAGATCGAATCAAAGATTGTAAAGTATCTTTTTCAGCATCAATTCCTATTTCCATTCTATCCCTTAGTTTAAATTTTATCCCTATATCGATTTCAAATTAGTGTGAAATTATAAATTTGAAATCATCGATATATTGTACAATATAATTCCTTGATATAAAATATTAATTTTATACTATTTAAATTAAACCCTTAAATTAACCTATAATTGAAATTAAAAAGAAATAGAAAACAGATAGAAAAATCAGAAAATATTAAAAAAAATAGAAAAAATAAATTGATAAAATTAAAGTATTTTATCATTGATTAACTCAGCATTCAATATTGATGCTCCAGCAGCACCACGAATAGTATTATGTCCAACAAGAACATATTTGAAACTATTATCAAATACTTTGTCTTCTCTTAATCTACCAACAGTAACCGCCATACCATTGCCGGCATTTCTGTCCATTCTAGGTTGTGGCCTGTCGTTTTCATTTTTGACAATTACCGGATTTTCTGGAGCTGAATATAGATTTAGTTCTTGTGGCAATCCTTTGAAGTTTGCCATTTTATCAGCAACATCAGCAATGTCAAATCCATCATCCAATTCAATGAATACTGCCTCGGTATGACCATCGATAACAGGCACCCTATGACATGATGCACTCAATTTGAAATCTGCATTAACTACATCGTTACCATCGTATGAACCTAACAGATAGAGGGATTCACTTTCCATTTTTTCCTCTTCCCCTCCAATGTAAGGAACGAGATTATCGACAATAGCCATTGATGGTACACCATTATAACCTGCACCGGATACAGCTTGCATGGTTGATACTCTAACTGAGTTTACATTGAAATTGTCAACAATAGGTTTTAAAGTTAAAGCCAAAGCAATAGTGGAACAGTTTGGATTGGTTACAATGAATCCGTCCCAGTCATTTTCCTTTTGCTGAGCATCAATCATGTCTAAGCACTCAGGATTGACTTCAGGAATTACTAAAGGAATATTTTTCTTCATCCTGTGAGCACTAGCATTACTTGCAACAACATAATCCTTTGCAAATTCCTTTTCAACAGTCAATGCGAAATCTGCAGGAAGAGATGAAAATACAATATCCACATCGTTATCCATAGCTTCAGGATTTGTTTCAATGACTTCTATGTCTTTAACAGACTCAGGCATTTCATTATCCATATACCAAGTTGTAGCATCCTCGTATCTTTTACCCGCTGATCTGGAAGAAGCCGCTAATGCAGTGACTTCGAAATCAGGGTGGTTTTCGAGCAATTGAATGAATCTTTGGCCGACCATTCCAGTTGCACCAAGTACTCCCACGTTTACCATATTTAACACCTATTCTAATCCTAAGACATCATTCATGCTGCTGACAACACCTTTTTCAGCATTAGGAATGTATCTGATAGCCCTGATTACACCAGCAATGAAAACTTCCCTTGTGTGCGCTTGATGTTTGAGCTCTATCCTTTCACCGTCACCGACAAACATTACGGTATGATCTCCAACAATGTCTCCACCACGGATGGCGTGGATACCTATTTCTTCAGGAGTTCTTTTACCTACTAATCCTTGTCTTCCGTAAACTCCCACTTCTTCAGGGTCACGTTCCAATTCCTTAGCGATGACTTCAAATGCAGTCATGGCTGTTCCGGATGGAGCGTCTTTTTTCTGATTGTGGTGAGCCTCGATAATTTCAATGTCAAAATCATATAATAATGGAGCCAATTTTTTCAATGTGTTGAAAAATACGTTTACTCCAATAGCCATATTGGATGATATTACTGCAGGAACATTATTATCCTTAACATTTGCAATGTTTGATTCCATTTGCTCTTCACTGAAACCGGTGGTTCCAACTACAACACCAACACCACAGGAAGTTGCTATTTTAATGGTTTCAACTGCTGCGTGAGCAATAGTGAAGTCAACCAATACGTCTGGTTTGGAAGCTTTTAATGTTTCTTCTAATTTTTCAGAACCGGAGATTGCAACACCCAATTCATCAATTCCAGCTTGAACACCAGCATCTTTACCTGCAAGAGGAGTGTTTGGCATTTCAATAGCTGCAACTACTTCCATATCATCTTGTTCTGTAATTTTTCTAATAATACCAGAGCCCATTCTTCCGGCCGCTCCGGTAACTGCTACTTTAATCATATTATTACCAACTTAAATTAATTCTGATTTTTTTAATGCTTCTTTAAGAATGTCAACATGTTCATCTAACATTGGAGCTAATGGTTGTCTTAACGGTCCTGATGGAAGTCCCATAATGTTCATTGCGGTTTTTACAGGAACCGGATTGCTTTCAATGAATAATGCCCTAATCAATTCAACCATTTCATAGTGAAGTTCCATAGCTCTTGTGTAGTCATCGTTCAAGATGCTGTCAACCATCAACACCATCCTTTTTGCGTCAACGTTTGCGGATGCACTGATAACTCCAGTTGCTCCGACAGCCATGAGAGGTAATGTCAATGAGTCTTCACCTGAAAGGATGCTGAAGTCATCTTCAAGTCCTTCATTTGAAAGAGCTTTGTAAATGTCTGAAACTTTATCCACACTTCCACTTGCTTCTTTTACAGCGTCAACACCGTCGATTTTAGCAAGTTCAACAATGGTTTCAACATCCATGTTGATACCGGTACGGGAAGGTACGTTGTATGCAATCAATGGGATGTCAACAGCTTCTGCAATAGTTCCATAGTGTTGAATCATACCATGTTGTTGAGGTTTGTTGTAGTAAGGAGTGATTAACAATGCGGAATCCGCACCTGCATCATATGCGTATTTGGTTAAGGAAAGTGCTTCTGAAGTAGCGTTACTTCCGGTTCCGGCTACGGTTTCAACCCTGCCATCAACCTCATCAACCAAGATGTCGATAATCTTTTGATGCTCTTCATGATTCACGGTAGCGGATTCACCGGTGGTACCTGCACCGACTAAACCTGTGACCCCTTTATCAATCAAATAGTTGATATTGGATCTAAATCCTTCTTCATCAATCTCCAAATCTTTTGTGAATGGAGTAACCATTGCAACATATGTTCCTTCAAATTTCATTCTAAAACCTCGTTAATTAATTCGCGTGCTTTTTCACCATCTTCCCAATCGACGAAAAGTACAATTGCGGTTTGTGATGAGATAATTTCGACAATATTGATATTGTTTTTTCTAAGTGGTTCTGTGACATCTGAAATGATTCCAGGAGTGTCAATAATGTCTGGACTTACAAATGTAATCATTGCAGTGTCCCTTCCTAATGATAATGAACTTAAAACATCACTTTCAATCACTACATTGTGCAATAAATGATATGCCTTGTTGGAATCAGCCTTGTCGACAAATGCGGTTATTGAATTCTGACCTGCGGAGATGCCGAAAATGTTTATGTCTGAGTCAGCAAGACTTCCAGATAATT
Organism: Methanobrevibacter sp.; assembly: GCF_017940815.1. GTDB lineage: Archaea > Methanobacteriota > Methanobacteria > Methanobacteriales > Methanobacteriaceae > Methanocatella. The sequence goes on along the minus strand of NZ_JAGAXX010000035.1, from coordinate 16,028 downwards.
TCGCTATTAGACCAGGTGTTTTCACCATAGCTTCACCGACAATAGCAATAAGAGAAATAGGGTTCTTATAAATTGATACACATTTCATCATTTCACCTTCATAGGGACCCAAAATACGTGTTCCCTTTGAAGACAAGTCTCCGTGCTCGAAATTTATAATCTTTGCAGTTATTAATGGATCTTTATATTTTAATGCATGAGGATGTAAGACTTGAGCTCCATGAGTAGCCAAATCCCTTAACTCTTCAACGGATATCTCTTCAAGCAATTCAGCCTCTTCAATTTTATTTGGGTCTGTTGACATTACTCCATCAACATCGGTTACGATAATCACTTCATTTGCGTCTAGGCAGTGGCCTATTAAGAATGCTGTGATGTCACTTCCACCTCTTCCGAGAGTTGTGATTTCACCGCTAGGACCTTGACCTAAAAATCCACAAATGACAGGAATAACACCTTGGTTTACAAGCTGCATGATTCCTTCAGTTTTTTTCTTTGTTGTATTGAAGTCAATGCTTGCTTCCAAATAGTTTGAATCAGTCTTGATTGGCCATAAGTCACTGTATGGATCAATAAATTCGGACTTGACACCTAAAGATTCAATAGTTGCAGAGAATAATCTAGCGCTAGTTAATTCACCCATAGACACGATTTCTGCCTTCTGCTTATCTGTTAAGCTAGCACCAATTGCCTCATCAGATAATCCTATGAGGTCGTCTGTAGTCTTGTTGACAGCTGAAACCACAACTACCACTCGACTACCATTCATATATTCATTTACAACGGACTGCGCCGCTTTTTTAATTCTGGAACCGTTTCCTACCGAGGTTCCACCGAATTTTATTACTACCAAATCCATTAAGTTCACCTATTTCTTAAAATATTTATTGTTATTTTGTCAAATTATTCAACAAAATAAAATATACATATCTATTTTTATCTAACCATATTAATATACTTTAATTAAAAGAAGTGTTGGAAAAAAACCTGAAAAAATAGTCATGTAAAAAAAAGTTATAAAAAAAGAGTAAAAAAATATGAAAAAAAGCTTATTCTTGGGTTTGTTCTAACCTGACAAGCCTTGTTACATATCCAGCAATTTTGTTTCTTAAATGTTTAGTACTTACAGTAGAGTATTCTTGTACTAATTTTTTGTTTTCTTCAAAATCAGTAGTGAAAACACCTTTGTGAGTTTCAATTAATTCTTTTGCTAAACGTTTAACAAATGAAGTTCTAATATTGCCCATCAACATTCCTCCTTAAAATTTCTTTTTGTTCGTTTTTACTTAACATAGTCAGCATATTAACTATCTGATCAATAATATCAACATCAAGACCATTTTCTTCAGACAATCTCTCAACCTTTTCATGAATTGCATCTTCCCTGCTTTTATCATAAATAGGCATTCCAAGATAATCCTTGGAAATTGCAATGTCCTTTGCAAGAGAAGTTCTCTGAGAAATTAAATCAAATAACGCATTATCAATTTCATCAATACGTTCTCGAGATTCCTTGAGCAGTATTTCAGCATCTTCCCTATTTTCAAAAGATATTATTTCCTCATTACTTTTCAAAAAATCACCAAATTGATAATAATATAATTTATTCATATCCTACTATATAAACTATATGTTTGCTATTTAAATCAATGCATTGAATTTCAAAAATGACCTCATCATTGACAGTGACTTTGTAGGGGTTCCCTTAGCAATCTTGCCGTGAGGGGTTATCACCTCACATGTCACCGCAGGGATTCCCTTCAGGCTGACGGTATCTTCCAAAGCTCCAGGATATTCGGAACCTGCCTTTTTGTAAATCAGATAGTTTACATTGCTGTCCTTGGCGATGTATCTGGCCATCACAGCACTCTGTGGAGTCGGATTATAAGTCCCCATCGCAACATCCATTCCTGGTTTTCCGCCGGGTTTTGTGCAGTGGAAATCACCGTAGGCCTTGCACTTGAATTTAGTAATCAACTTGACTGTCTTATAGGATATTGTTCCCTTCTTATTGGCCAACTTATTCAAATGAACTCCATTGTAATCTCTTACATTCTTTGCAGTTCCCTTTGGATTCATGAAAGGCATGATGTAAACGGTCCCCTTGATTGGATGGTCTTCCAGATACTTGATCAGGTTCATTGCTGCAACCTGAGACGAAAGCTCATTTCCATGAACCCCTGCAGTGATGAACACTTTCTTGCCTTTCCCTCCCTTGAACTTGATTACGGGAGTTCCCTTCTTGGCAGCTTTTACAATCTTTTTGACTACCTTGGAATCCGGAATGTTCTTTTTGATTTTCTTGTTCTTTTTTATGTCCGCACCGGATTTCCACTTGTAAATCTTGATTTTATAGGCGTTTTTGACATTAATGGTATTCTTTCCGCCAACACCATCACATGAATAGGATATTGTATACTTTCCAGCGTTTAATTTGAGGGATACTGTTGCTATCCCCTTAGAGTCAGATTGGGCAGAATATTTATTGCCGTTGACTTTAAAGATGACTGACTTGTCTTTAAGCACATTGCCATCCTTATTCAAAAGTTTAACTGAAAAAGTTGTTTTTGACCCATACTTTGAGGCCACATCCTTGGCCGAAAACTTTGAAACAGAACCTGAAGGAGACTTCAATGTGGTGTCGGTACCACTTTCGTTTTTGGAAACATCATCCGCACTCAAAGTTGAGGATTCAGCATCTCCCATAACAGGAACATCTGTAGAGCCCCTTAATGATAAATCATCAGAATCACTTAAAACGTTATCATCAGTAGCGTTATCTGCTGCACTTACTGCAGAAATAATCAAAAATAAAAAAAGAATTAAAAAAATATTTTTTTTAATCAAATCGCCCCCACTCATATTACTGAGTTGAATCTCAATAATGCCTTCATCATGGCATATGAAGTCTTGACCGTTTTTGTTGTCACAGTATTGTGTGGAAGCATGACCTCACAAATAACACCTGGAATGCCATTTTTGTTAACATTGTCTGCCAATGCGCCAGGATATTGCTCTCCGGCATATTTATAAATCCTTTTATTGACCTTTGCCTGACTTGCGATATACTTTGTCATTTCCTTGCATTTTGTAGCAGGGGATTTTGATCCCATGACAATATTTTTTCCAGGAATTCCTCCAGGCTGTGTTGTATGGAAATCACCATATGCATCACAGTTATATTTGCTTACAAGCTTGACTATCTTATTTGAGATTGTTCCTGCTTTGTTAGCAACCCTATTATAATCAACGCCAGTGTGCCTTACCTTATTTGATATAGCCTTGATGTTAACAAATGGAATTATGTAGACTGTTCCCTTGATTGGATTTTTACTTAGGTACTTAATCAATTTCATTGCCGCAACTTGGGAGGACAATTCATTACCATGAACTCCGGCAGTCAGGAATACAATCTTTCCTTCACCACCCTGGAATTTCAAAAGAGGATTTCCTTTCTTGGTAGCTTTTACGGCCCATTTAACCCACTTATTGTTGGGCATGTTTTTTTTAAGCAGCTTAATCTTGGACACATCGCCTTTATTTCCCCATTTTAAAATCTTGGTTGTAACCTTATTTGAAACAGTATATGTGTTTTTGCCTTTCAAATCTCCAACAGAATAACTTATGACATATTTTCCAGCAGGCAAATTAAGTTTTAAAGTAGCCACACCATTGGAATCTGTCGTGATTTTATAGGATTCATCATTGACCTTAAAGGTGACCTTCTTGCCCACTATAATCTTTCCGGACTTGTCCAGCAATTTAAGTGTGTATTCAGCTTCAGTCCCATAAGTGGATTTGATATCCTTTGTGGTTGCTTTTGAAGGAACCTGCACTTCAGCATCCTTGGAAGAGTCATCAGAAGACTCATTTGATGATGCAATCATATCGGGCTCATCGCTTGACTCCAACCTATCGGCATCATGATTCACTTCAGACATTACATTATCCAAAGGCACTTCTTCAACATTATCCATTTCCAACGGAGCGTCAGAAACTGATAAATTATCCGCCGCTGAAACCGCCGACATGCTTAAAACAATAGCGGCCAACAACAGCACTACATATCTCTTTTTCATAATAAACAACATCCTTCATTATCAACGTGTGTTTCAATAACACTTCCTTCATATTTCTCCCAAGCTTCCTTGACATCATCGATTGAATCATCATCAACAACCGCAACAAAGGATGATCCTGTTCCGGACAAACCGGAAGCGATGGCCCCTTGGGCCAATGCATCAACTGCAATTGTTGAGTCAAATCCCAATGTTGCTGAGTAAAGCAAACCGTTCAATGTCAATGCCTTAAAGTAATCCTTATCACAGGCCAGATCAAATGCCTCCCTCACCAATGGGGCCAATACCCTCATTCTGTCAGCGTCGCTGTCTCCTGATTTTGAATAAAAATTGGGCATGTAAATTAAAATGGGATGCGCTTCCATTTTCTCTTTAATGATAAATTCCCTATTCTTATTATCTGTAACTACAACCCCTCCAAAGTATGAAGCTGTTGCATCGTCAAATGATCCGGTGATTGTAACACCAGCATCCAGTGACGCATCAATCGCCATATTAACGACCTCCAAGTCCTCAAGAGGGTTTAGGTCAAATTCCTCTGCAACGATTTCAGATACAACTTTAACTATTGCATTTGATGAAGCACTACTGCTTGAAAGGCCTGATGCCATTGGCAGCTTTGATTTTGTCTTTAAGTTGATTCCGAATTCACTTTCATCAATGTCATAGTGATTGAATACCTTCTGAACGCACAGCTCCATCAAGCCTGTGTCGGCTCCGACGTCATTTGAGCAGGTTATTGAATTTGATGTTGTTTCAGCCTCGCATTCTATATCCAATCCTATTCCGAATGCCGAACCGTATCCTGTTGCTATTGCGTTAATGATTGTTGCTGAACCTGGCGATCTTACTGTCTTTTTCATTATTGAACCTCATCGTAAGGGATTGTGACTTCCGAGAAATCCCTTGCCCTGTTTCTTGCATTCATTGACAATGCATTTCTAAATTCATCATCATTGACAATCCTATCGATTGCATGAGCTATTGATGAAACCTTTTTAGGATTTACAAGCAATCCCACTTTATCGTTTATGATTTCTGTGATTCCGCCAACATCACTTCCGATGACCGGTTTTTCACATGCCAATGCCTCAATCAGCACAAGGCCGAAACTCTCTGAAAATGATGGCAGGACCAAAACGTCACAGCTTGGAATGATGTTTTCCACGTCCCCTCGGGAACCGGTGAAAATAACGTCACGGATGTTTTCCTCCTCAACCTTCTTTGTCAGCTTCTTGTAAAGCGGCCCGTCACCGACGACCACAAGATAATAGTCGCTGTTGGCAATCTTTTTGGCCTCAAGAAGTGAATCAACGTTTTTCCTTTTAATCAGGTTTCCCACAAAAAGAACTATTGGCTTGTCTGTGAGCTTATATTCCTTTTTAAAGGAATCATCATTGTTTGGAGAGAATCTGTCAATGTCTACGGAATTCCATGAAAGCTTGGTTTTATCTGCTATGCCGACAACTCCTGTGGCTATTATCTCATGTCTCAGTGCATTGCTCACTGCAAAAACTCCATCTGCATTCTTCAACACGTTTTTAATCGGTGAGCGCATAAGAGGCTGGGACTTGTAAAGCTCAAACATGTCCGAACCGTGGGCTGTCACATATGTCTTTATGTTGTGGGCGTTTCCAACCTCAACAGCGGCCGCTCCCGCAGGGAAGAGGTAATGGCCGTGAATGATGTCGATATCTTCTTTTTCCAAAAGGTTTTCCAATGCCTTTTTGGCATTCTTCTTGAACATCAATCCACGAACTCCTGGGATATTGAGCCCTTTAGTTCCGATTACATGTATTCCATCGATGTCCTTGATTTCCTTGTGGGGATAGGTTATTACATAGACCTCATGACCCTCTTCAACAAGCTTCTTGGACAACGTGTGTATATGAACTCCCACTCCTCCAACATGAGGCGGGAACTGACCAACCATAGCTATTTTCATAAAATAAAACTCCAAATTTCACTATATAATTATATAATTAAATTATTCTTTAAATAATTAATCAAATTGGAATGGATTCCTAAAAAGTTCAATTAAATTAGAAAAAAAGAAAAAGTGGTAGGCAACTGGATGCCTACATTTATCGAATTTAAATTATTCCAAGCTTATGGGCGGTTTTCTCGTCAACCTTGCCTGTCACTTTGAGTCCATTGTCCTTTTGGAACTGCTTGACGGATCTTTCAGTGCAGCTTTTGAACTTGCCGTCGACTTTAAGGTAGTGGCCTTTGTATGAAATGTAGTAACCTTTGTCTTTTAAGGCTTGCTGGATTTCCTTGACGGTTGACTTGTCCTTGCTTCCTTTGGATACTGTCTTGAAGGTGACAATAACTTTAATATTGGCTTTTTTGGATACCTTGTTGTAGTACTTGTTTCCTTTATAGGTTATTGTTGCCTTGAAGGTTCCTTTCTTTTTGAGATTTTTGATTTTGAAGACTGCTTTGCCTTTGCTGTTTGTGGTTGCCTTGTAGGTTTTGCCCTTGACTTTTAGGGTGACTTTAGCCTTCGTGATTGCCTTACCAGTATTGTCCTTTAAGATTATAGCGTACTTTTTGGTTTTGACACTGGTTTTAAAGGTTTTCTTTTTGGCAGTCAACTTAGGAGTTGCCTTTTTGACAGTGACTTTAACATCCTTGGTTGACTTATCATAGTTAGTGTTGCCGTTGAATGTTACCTTAGCAGTGTATGCTTTTGGAGCAAGTCCCTTGGTTGATACCTTGACCTGGCCGTTATTATCGGTAGTGTATGTTTTGGCACCGTTCAAGTCAACAGTTACTTTAACACCACTTAAAGCATTTCCGCTTGCGTCTTTGAGGGTAACAACCAGGTCCCTGTCGATGTTGTAGGTTGCGGTTATTCCCGCAGCTGTGATTGCTGTTGATGCCTTATGCACAACTGCCCTGACGGTGCCGTTTAATCCTGTGTAATTCTCGCTATCAATGTATGTCACGTTAATTACATGTCCTGTTTCATTGGCTGATATGCCTGTGAATGTGACATTTTTGACTACATTTGCTTCAAGAGTTACTGTTTGGGTTTTATCGCCAACTGTAACCACATAATCTCCGCTCATGTCTGATTTTACATTAACGACAACATTTTCGGAGTATGTTGTTTCATTGCATGACGCTTCAATTTTCAGTGCTATCCTACTGATTGTTACTGTGACGTTTTTTGATTTAGGGTCCAGATTCGGATATGGGATTCTCAGCTCGGCGGTATAGTTGCCTGCGGCCAAATCAAAAATCAATGCCCCACCGCTTAGGCAAGAGTATGTTTTGACATGATTGCCGTTCTTATAAATTACCACATCAGTATTCATAAAGTTTATGTCTCTGTCCTGGCCTTTTAAAGTGATGAGGAACTCCTTATCGGATTTGTATGTTGAATTGAAATCAGATACTTCAAAGTAAAGATCTAACACCTCACAATCAACATATTCCTCTTCCTGACCGATGCAGTCCAAATAATAGCCGTTGTACATGGCATCACCATTGCCTTGTGCACGGTTGGCTATGAATGTGCAGTTTATGGCTGAACCACGATATATGGCACCGCCATCATTAGTTGCGTTGTTATTGGCAAAATAACAATTTATCGCAGTATTATTAAAATTACTGCCAAAATAAACTGCTCCGCCATTAGTTTCTGCTTTGTTATTGGTGAAATTACAATTTTTAACACTGCCCTGATACATAATGACAACACCATCAGTGTTTACATAGTTATCGGCAATATTACAATTTTCAACACTGCCCTGAAGTATTGAGATAGCACCACCGCCACGTATTGCAGAGTTACCGGTGCAATTAGAATTTTTAACACTGCCATAATACATCCAGACAGCACCACCAACTGCTGCAGAGTTACCTGCAAAATTACAATTTATCACTTCACCATTACTATTATCGTTAAATAAAACTGCACCACCATAACCATAATTACCAGTTGCTTTGTTTTCAACAAAATTACAATTTATAACACTACCGGAGTTACTAAAGTAAACCGCTCCACCCTTGTTAGTTGCTTGGTTATTGGTGAAATTACAATTTTCAACAGTGCCAGAACTCACCCATATAGCGCCCCCATAATTGGTTGCTTGGTTATTGGTGAAATTACAATTTTTGACAGTACCTGAACTAGTAAAGTAAATTGCTCCTCCATCACCCTCATAATTAGCATTTTTAATGGTTAGGTTTTTAATTGTTACATCGGAAGCACTAATATAAAATGCCCTGATTGTTGATCCGTTCATGTCAATGACTGCACCGTTACCATCAATGACTTTATTGGCCTCACTGATAGTAATGGTTTCACCCCCAGTGTAAGTATAGTTCTTATGGGTTAATGTAATGTTTCCAGAATGGCCAATTTCTTTAGCCAAATCAGAATATGTAGCTGAATCCGCACCCAATACCTCAGTATCAGTTTGTGCAATAGCCTCATCATAATCAGTTGAAGCCAATGCCTCGTTTTCTTCACTTGTTTGTAGATTATCCTCAATAATATCATTATCAGTGGATAACTCGATTGTATTTGTATTTTCGCTTGCTATAGTATCCCCTATTTCACTTGCACTAACACCTGCAATGCTCAATAGGAAAACAACAAGCGCCAATAGGATTATTGTTTTTTGTACTCCATTTTCTCCCTGAACCCCTGAAAATTATATACTAAAAATGTTTTATATCATTCAAACAATCATAAAAATACATATCCTTTGTTTAAAACATCTAAAACATGAATAAAAATCTATCAATAAATATATTTATACATAACTATACCAGAGACATGAAGGGCAGATAAACTGATATTTATGTACCTACCATTTTAAGAAAATAATGGAAGAAATATCCACCAAAACACCTAAAATTTAAAATACGAACAAGATTATCCGATGAATTTCCTATGTGATATTTTCACGTTGTTTTGATTCACCATTGCATATTGCATGGTAGTGTCAATCTGTACATGACCCAACAGCCTTTGAACCTGTTCAATCGGCATTCCTTTATCAATTGCATTTGTTGCCATTGTTCTTCTGAACTTATGTGGATGTATTTTTTTGATTTTAGCTTCATTGCCAAGTTTACGCATTCTTTTTTCAACACCAGGAATTCCCAACCGATTGTGAGGTTTTCTAAGTGACACGAATAGTGCGGGATTATCATCGTTTCTTGACTCCAAGTATTTTTGAAGGTGAATTTTTGTTTTTGCATCAAAGTAAACTATACGTTCACTGTCACCCTTGCCCAATACAACACATTCCCTTTCACTAAAAAGAATATCATCAATATTTAGATTTACAAGTTCCCCTACACGTATACCGGTTGATGCTAAAAGCTCAATCATTGCCAAATCCCTGATGTTATCACACTTGTCCCTTAGGACTTCAAAATTTTCATCGCTTAAAACCTCTTTAACTACCCTTTTGGTTTTAATCCTATGAATTCTTCTAACGGGATTTTTTGAAATATATCCCTCATCCTCAAGCCAGCTGAAAAAACTAGACAGAACTCTTCGGATATTGTCAATCGTTGATTTGGATGCATTACTCTGATTTTTATAGTCTGCCAAATATTTTCTCAAATCATCAGTTGTGATGCTTTCGATTTTAAGATTAACTGACCTCAACATCCTGGAAATCATGTTTCTGTAATAATCAATGGTTTTTTCAGAACATCCCTCAATTTGTTTGGCTGAAAGAAAAGACACCAACAATTCCCGATTTTCTTTTGATTCATCAGCCGATAAAATATTGTCCTTTTTAAACACTTCAAATTCATTCAAAATACTTTTTAGACATTCATTAAGTTGTGCCAATTGAATTTCATTTAGATAATGCCCTATATTACTTTCTATTAATCTGATCAATTCATTTTTCATTTAAAATCACCATATGACAATATCTATTAAATCATACTGGAAAACATATGCAACAGAAACTTTGACACTAAATTTTTCTCATAAACCTAAATTTAATAAAAAAATAGAAAAGTTAGTCTTATAAACCTAAAATTTTAAACGAAAACCAAATGTTAGAGAGATTAACTGATATTAATATTTTTTGTCATATACAAAAAAATATATAAAATTGAGCAATATTGTTGATTATGTATACAAGGTATACCTTGTAAACTATATATACTTAAAACTACAAAATATATTATTGGTGATGTATAAATGGAAACAAAATCTATCAGAGTCAGTTTATTTAATCATGAAAGATTAGCAGACATTGGACATAAGAATGATTCTTTCAATGACATTATCTCTAAAGTATTAGATGATTATGAAGAATATCAGGAGATTAAAGACTTAATTGAAGCAGATAAAGAATTTGCAAATGGTGAAGGAGTTCACTTTTCTTCATTAGACGAACTTGATGCATATCTAGATGATTAATATGGAACTTGAATTTAAACGTTCTGCTTTAAAACAATTGAAATACTATAAAAAGAAAAATCCAATAGCTTACAAAATAATCCGTGAAAAATTAGAAGAAATAATAAACAATCCAGAAGACAGTAACTATAAAAAAGTAAAAAAATATCCAAAATACAAAAGAGCAAGAAAAGGAAATTATAGAATCTGTTTTAGAGTAGAAAACAATTGCATTTATATTGGACGTATTGAAGACCGCTCAAAAGTATACCAATAGTTTTTCCAAATCGGGTTAAACTATTTAATTTTCTATTGGCAGATAAACTGATATTTATACACATATTGATTTGACTTTAAAAACTAAAAAAAAGCAGTACCTATTAAAAAATGATTAAATGAAAAATGCAAAAAAAAGAAAAAAGTGCAGATGCAATTGCATCCACATTAAATTTAAATTAAACCAAGTTTTTTGGCGGTCTTTTCATCAACCTTACCGGTCACTTTAAGGCCTTTGTCCTTTTGGAACTCCTTGACGGATCTTTCAGTGCAGCCTTTGAATTTACCGTCAACCTTAAGGTAGTGGCCTTTGTATGAGATGTAGTATCCATGGTCTTTTAAGGCCTGTTGGATTTCTTTAACTGTGGATTTGTCCTTGCTTCCTTTGGATACTGTCTTGAAGGTGACAATGACTTTAATATTGGCTTTTTTGGATACCTTGTTGTAGTATTTGTTTCCTTTATAGGTTACTGTTGCCTTGAAGGTTCCTTTCTTTTTGAGATTTTTGATTTTGAAGACTGCTTTGCCTTTGCTGTTTGTGGTTGCCTTGTAGGTTTTGCCTTTGACTTTCAGGGTGACTTTGGCATTCTTGATTGCCTTGCCGGTATTGTCCTTTAATGTAATAGTGTACTTTTTGGTTTTTGTAGTTGTCTTAAAGGTTTTCTTTTTGGCAGTCAACTTAGGAGTTGCCTTCTTGACAGTGACTTTAACATTTTTGGCGGATTTTTCATAGTTGGTATTTCCGTCGAATGTTATTCTTGCAGTGTAAGTCTTAGGAGCAAGTCCATTGGTTGACACCTGAACCTGACCGTTACTGTCAGTAGTGTAGGTTTTAGCACCGTTCAAGTCAACAGTGACACCTGCACCAACTAAAGGTTTTCCTTTACTGTCTTTCAATGTGATTACAAGATATTTATTGACATTATAAGTTGCAGTCACATCTGCTGCAGCCAGATTGGTGGAAACCTTACCTACATTGATAGTAACTGTTTTTAAATCAGAAGCATATTTATCATTTCCAGCAAATGAAACAGTGACAATGGCAGTACCTTTACCAACGGCAACAATTGAACCATCATCAGATACTTTGACAACACTTCCATTGATTGAAGAATATGTCAGATTACCTGCATCAGCCGGATTCAAAGTAGCATTGAGCTGAACAGTGTCACCAACTTTCAAATCAATTGTTTCATTAGTTATATCAATTTCAGCAGGCATTTGAGAAACTGCATATGCCTTGAGAAGCGCTACAGAGAGTGAATTACTCAAATCTTGCCAGGATTCACCATCATTACTAACAAAAGACTGTCCCATTTGAGGGTGAATTCTGAGGGTATTGACGGCATAGAGCATGTTCTTAAATGTGACTTTAAATTTTTCCCCTTTTTTAATTGGAACGAGTTTATCCAGTTTGATTGTTTCATATCCCCTAAATTTGCTTATTCCCTTTTGAGTATGTACATCAACATCGTTTACGGATATTGTAAACTCATATTCAATGCCACTTTGATTGAAAAATGTTCCGACAGCCCCAATAAATTCATCCTCATCGGCGGTGAAAACATTGGCATAATACTTGGATCTTTCCATCCATTTACCTTCCCCGCCAACATCATGCTGATAAATCCGGGTGTATGAATCATTGTTAACTATGTAACAAATACTCTCTTTGGTTGCAAATGAGGTGTCGTAATAAGACACGTAGAAGTATCCTCCATCACCCCAATCAGTTCCCCAACTGTTTTTGCAAATCCATGCACCGTCACCTTCAGGAGTGTTTAGGAAATTATATCTTGAATAGCTGTCATCCCACCCCACAATACAAACCCTATGATTTGCATTGTGTGTGCCATAAAAATATTGTGCAGAACTTGACTCGTTGAAATATTTACTTTTATCGAAATTTGCGTAATGAGCTGTTGATACAGCCCCATATTTTATTAAAGAATCTTTGATTAAATCCCTATCTGAAGCATTTTTTATTGGGGCAATGACAACCACATTTTGAATATGGATGTCTTCGGGAGTTATGGCCAATGAGGATATCTTACCCAGTTCATCGTAACCGTCATATTCTTCGGGAAAGATTCCAAGCCAGTCAATCAAATAAGCAACAGCGGAAAATGCAATTCCCCCTTCCTTCATAGAAGAATCTCCATATTTTGAATACTTGAGCATTGAATTCTGCATATTGTTCACTGATAGGGAATATGTCTTATTTGCATATCTCAGCAATGATGATTCCAGTGCCGCAAGATTTCCAAATGCCCAGCAGGATCCCGCGAACCCCTGGCTTTTAACTGGAGTAATCCACCCATAGCTTCTCAAATCAAATTTTTCAGGCATCTCATCAAATGAAAGAGTGTTGTTGATTATTATAAATGAACTCGCACTGCCTTCAAAATTATAGAAGTTATTGGTGTTGTTGAAAGATTTAACATCTGAACTATAATTGTTATCCCGTTCTTCATCCATTTTTCCATATACTGTGTATATGCTTATCGCATCAGAGGGATTGTTGAAGTAATTTCCGATTAAGTTTAAAGTCACATCATATGCATAAACTGAAGCCCCTTCAAAAGCCATATTGTTTTCAAAAGAATTTCCATCTAGGGTTACAGCACCATTATCAAAATAACATGCCCCTCCATAAGACATTTCGTCAATCAGACTATTGTATTTGAATTTTGAATTGGAAATCCCTACATAGGCATCACTTGTATAAACTGCACCGCCTTCATAATGTGCAATACTGGAAGTGAAATTTGTATTGTTAATAACCAAATATCCATCCAATTGAAGTATGGAACCTCCAAAACCGGAATAACAGTTGTTAAATACTGAATTTTCAATTTCAAGTTTATATAACGCCCCATCATAACCTTTCATGTCAACAAAAATTGCACCTCCATTGTTTGCGCTAGATACATTGTCAAATTCACAGTTTGAAACAGTTAAATCTGATACAACTTTTGCTCCGATTGCACCTGCAGTTTTATAAGCAAACAGGTTTTTGAATTTAGAATTTTTAATATTTAAGTTTCCATCATCCATTAAAAAAATTGCAGTAGCATATTTTGAGGTAGTATTTAAAAAATTGGAACTGTCAACAGTCAACTGTGAGTTTTCCAAATATATATGTCCATTAATAATCATATCGCTACCGCTGATGAATGTGGAGTTGACAACATTGACCGTAGATCTTAAAGAAGTGAGTGAAGCACCATTTTTTCCACCATTATCAATGAATCTACAATTATTAACGTTTAATGTAGTCCTGTAAGAAAAAATGGCACCTCCACTATAAGTTTCATTATCCCCTAAGCAATTTATGAAGGTAACATTGTTCAATGTTAACTGGGAGCCAGTTCTAATTGCCGAACCATACCCGTAAAAGGCATTTTCAATAATTAAATTATTTATTTCAACATTCTTTCCTGTGATATAGAACGCTCTGGATTGACCGCCACAGTCAATTCGATGATTATTCCCATCAATTATAAAATTATCCTTGGTTATATTGACTCCACCAGAATAATTTTTGTCAATTTCACCATTAAATTTATAATCACTTTCAAAAGTAAAATTCAAATTTTCTCCATTAATTTTAATATTAAGGTCACCATATGATTTCTCTCCAACATCATTTAAAACATCATGACCAACAGTATCATTTAAATCAACTGCAGATACTGATGTGATTGAAATCAAAATGCACACTAATATAAAAAAAATGTAATACATATTTATCATATGTCATAATTTTCCTCAAAATATTATTCATAATTAAATTTCTTTGGAACAATATTTAAATTTATTTAAAATAATTTAAATGCAAATATGATTTTATCAGTTATTTATATATTTATTTAACAAGAGCGAATGTATCAAATATATTTCAAATCATAGAAAAATTAACTCTTAATCATGAAAACTGATATTTATATACCTATTTACAATTGTAGAAAATATATTACAAAATACAGCAATAAGAACAAAATTTGGTTTAATTTAAAAAAATACAAGATTTAGACACATTTTATAATCGCAATGTTTTAACAGCAAGCGTGGAATTCCTAACTAGAAAAACTTATTTCAGAAAAAATACATAGACGGTACCAACTGACCGCATTTAAAAAAGAATAACTTTTGGGGAAAATATCATGGATGAAAAGGAATGCTATAACTGCAAGCATATGGAATTTGATATCGGCCTTTGCACCCAATATTACTGCAGATTGCATGAAAAACTAGTTAAAATGGATGACACGTGTGATGACTGGAGCAAATAACCTAATTAAATCCATTTGTTGAAATAATGACTATTTTTGGTTTCAACACACATGTGCTCAACTAATCCTGTTATTCAACGTCAAAGCCCTTTTCCATCATGCTGTTTTTAAGAATCTCCATGGCTTCTATTGTATCAGGCCCTGAAACCCTCTTGATCATACGGTTGTTTTCATTAAACCTTCCGACAAAATAATCCTGCTGCTCCTTGCTGACAAGGTCGAGTCGAGTATAGTTTGTAAGGCATTCCAGAAGTGCAAACACACCTCGGTTTAAAGCCTTTGCGCATGGATGGTTTTTGACGATTTCAACAACATCGCTGCTTACGATATAAGCCTCCCCGTTTGAGGTTACATGGTCCCTAATCGGGTCCATTTTTCTAATGTCTGTGACATCGCAAATAATATACGCTTCGGCATTTTTCAATATTGCAATGTCCTCATCATCTGTAAACTCTTCAATATCCAGGTTTCCGATGGTTGACTTTACAAAGTTTATAGGGTCAAAAGTGATGTTTACAACATACTTGCGTGTTTCCATGATGTTTTTAAGGGTTTGGGTGCCGACAAATAACCTGCATCCGAGTTTGTTCTTGCCCTTGCACACAATTCCTATTGGCGCAGCATTTTTTACACCGTCATTGCTCATTGTAGTGTAAATCCCTTCATATTTCTGTCCTTCTTCAATTCCGATATCAGTCAAATCAATAGCCATTTTATCATCCACATTAATCACATTCAATATTAATATCTATTCATAATCTAATTAAAAATTATTGTGAAAAATCCTTGATTCATTGAACCACCCCGCCCTTAAGAGGGTGGGGATTCCTGAATTTTTTTTCATTTGATTGATTAATTTTAATGTTTTTTCAGGCTATCCCCGTTGAACCAGCGGTTTAGTATATTAATTGCGGCGTTTATGTCTCTATCATGTGTTTTTCCGCAGTTTGTGCATTTCCATTTGCGTGTTTTGACTTTTAACTCTTTTTTTAT
>NZ_JAGAXX010000034.1 GCF_017940815.1 Methanobrevibacter sp. | reverse complement strand
TCGATGTTGTACTCTTGGAACAACTGCTGGATGATGGCACGCTTGCCATCGGTCATTTCTACTTTGTGAATCTCTTTTTTCTGTTTTGCCATGATAAAAGGCCTCCTATGATTTGATTATAGTTTATCATAGAAGACCTTAGGTTTTCGAGGGAAATTCATTTACAGAGATTTTTTCATACTCTCGTAAAATCCATAAATGCTAAAGTCATAGAATACCTATTTATAGACTTTTATTCACACCATCAAGATAATTTTCATTTAGTTCTACATTGTAGTATAAAGGACCATCACCATCTCTATTGTGACGTATTTTATCCTTACCAAAACAAGCAGCTAAATAACGACCAACCCAACTGGGATCGTTTATACCAGTTCCATCTGTGATTATACTGTTAATTATTTCAGTGATTGCTGTTGTGGTCATGGATGGATTAGGTTTAGCTGTTAAATGAAATAGCAATTTCATAACGTGTACTACTTTTTTGGAGGAAGACTTGCTAGGTGCTTTAACCTGTTTCATCCGTTCTAACTCAGCGGGTGAAAGTATATCATCAGGTTTGTTGTCTACACATCGATTTAAATCGTCAAGATTAGAAGAAAAACGATTATTGTTGTTTAAAACTTTGTTGTATGCTTTAAGACATTGGACTATAATACCTAGACGTTCAGACTGTAAATAATTTTTCTCAAAATTGGCGACCATAGTGGTGTCATTTTTCATTGCTTGCTTGAAAGGAATCGTTGAAATTCTTTCTTTTAGAGCCTGATCAATGTGACCGTCTGCTCTTGTGATTAACGCGTGATTAGTACACATGAAAATTTTAACTGGGTTATTAAGGTTAGATATGGAACCGTCGGCGATTCCTTTTAATAAACTTACCGCCTTATCGGGAAGAGGCGCTTCACCGAGTTCTTTTACATGAATAAAACGAATCGAATAGGGAAGATTAAATAGTTTATCATCCGTTATATCTGATATTGTATTTAATTCGATAACATCTTTTTCATGAGTTAGTTTTGCAAGTATATTTATAAGCCTTGTCTTGCCTGCGTTTGTACATCCCTGAAAAAGAAAGATGTTTTTTACAGGCGAATTCTGACATAATGCAGAACCGAATTGCTCACAAATTAACGTTTCTATTCTTGGGTTGTCATGTGAAATACTTTTTAGCAATTGGTTAAATGCTATAGGAGTGGGTACGTTTTCGTCATAAGATAAATCAATGCAGAATGGACTATAATAATTTTTGATATTGTTATTATTAAGTGGCGTGAAAGTGAATTTTTCCACATTTAAAAAACCGTTATTAAACATAACACAGTTTGATGGCAATGGTTTTATGTTAGAATCATCTAGTAGAGGTATGCTTTGAATAAAACTATCAAAATATACCTTTGTATTTACTGTGGTAATAGATGAATGCCTTGCGATAAATTTGACGTATTCTCGTCTCAGGTTACTGGTGTTTGTTTTGATGTGATGATGAAAAGTATTATCCCAAATGTAGTAGTCATAAGTTTTTCTTGCCTCATGGCTGAAATATGCAAAGATAGAAAAATCTTTTATAAAAAGTTTGTTTAAGGAGACATTGCTTGAGTGGTTGTTGCCAGTTTCAGCAATGAGTTCATTTTCACTCTCGTCAATTCCAATAATAGGTGAGTGGATCTTCTTGGATTCTTCATATTGGTCGCATTCTATTCTGTTTCGAAGGGATTCTTTATTTTTTAGATAATCTTTGTAAACTTCTAGTTGAATTTTCTTTTTCGTATAATTGAGTTTTTGACATTGAGCCTTGGTAAGTTCGACTTCGTCATCAATGATGGGCTCGGCTATTTTTACACACTGACGTAGTGGACGTACAGGGGAAATTTTGTCAGATAATTTACCTTGTTCTTGGTGCTCTGTTAATATTTTATCGAGTAAATAGATTGAACTGTCATTGATTTTTAGATTGCTGGATACAGAAACTTCGTTATTATTTTCATTAAATGATGAGTTGTCGTTTGGGGGAATATTCATATTTAAAAACCATCCTTAAAAAACGCTAGAATATTTACAACAGACAGAATATGGCGGCAAATTAATACCATCACACCATTTTATATCTAGCATTATACTTGTACTTGTAGCGATATGCAATAGGGTTGGCATTATAAATTAAAGCAAGGGCGATTAGGCGAGTGAGTGCATGGGGGTAAAGAGAAGGTGCATTTTGGAAGCATACAACAAGCAAGGAATATGAATGGGCTGCGTTTGAGTAATGCCCTTAACAACTGTGGATTGATCCATGAAAATCCTTGCTTGTTCCTTGCTTGAAATTGAATGCAAATATCTGCAACTGTAGGCGCCTAAATATCAAAAACGAAAAATGATTGTACACAATGATAAATCTAAATTTTAAGGAGGAATCATTGTGGGTTCAGAATTTTTGACAGCTAGAGAGGTAGCAGAGATATTTTTCAAGGGGGGATGTAGTTACCATAAGGTGCTACGGCTCACTCGACAAGGCGTTATCCCCGGAATGAAGTTGGGGAAATCATATATGTACAGGAGGGAGGAGCTGGAGAAATGGGCTGAACTTAATTTCAGCAGGCCAGCATATGCTAAAACGAAGTTGAACAAGTGAAGATAGTTGGTGTTG
>NZ_JAGAXX010000033.1 GCF_017940815.1 Methanobrevibacter sp. | reverse complement strand
GATAATAGTCATGAGTTTTCCGAATCTTCTTCTAACTGTAAAAACTTTTAGAGTTTGAACTTCACGTGCAATTTCTTCACAAACACAAAGTTCTTCAGGAAGCCCACATACATCACAGATTTTTGACATTTAATTCTCCTTTTGTTTTTCATTTAAAATTGTAAGAACACGAGCAATTGTTCTTTTTAATTCTCTAATTTTTCCAGGGTTTTCAACTACCCCAGCAGCTGCACTTTTAGAAACGTTTTTGGATAATTCAGTTCTGAGTTCAACTAATTTGTCTTGAATCTCATCAACTTCCATGTCCCAAATTTCTTTACTTCTTAAAATCGCCATTGTTCCAACTCTTTAGGATAATTAAATTTAAGTATTTAACTATCATCTTCTGCTGCCTCTCCAGCAGCTTCTTCTTCAACAACTTCTTCTAATTCGTCGAGATCTTCTACTTCTTCAATGATTTCTTCTTCGATGACTTCTTCGGTTTCAACATCGATTTCTTCTTCGATGACATCGCCGTCTTCTTCGATAATCATTTTTGGAGGAAGAATTTCAACGGAATCAGGCAATACAGTTTCCGGAGGCATAATTCTTACATAAATACCTAATACACCAGGTTTTAATTCAGCAGTAGCGAAACCTTCTTCTACTAATCTGATGGAAGGTTCTCCACATTTTTTGATGTATCCTTCAACGAATTTAGCTACAGCAGATCTAGAACCTCTGATTTTACCAGAAATAGTTACTTCTACACCTTGAGCACCTGCTCCCATGATTCTACGAATGGTGGAGTAAGCTACTCTTCTGAAGTGCATACCTCTTTGTAACATGTTAGAAATTTTGTAAGCCATGATTTTTGGGTTGAGTTCTGGAACTTCAACTTCTTTAACTTCAATTTGAGGATTGTCTAATCCAAATTCAGTTTTAAGAACGTTGGTAATAGTTCTAACGTTTTTACCTCCTCTACCAATAACCATACCAGGTCTTTCTGCGTAAACAATAACCATGGTACCTAAAGGAGTAATTTGAACTTCCATACCACCGTATCCAGCTCTTTCTAATTCTTTTTCTAAGTATTCATCAATTCTGGTTCTTCTAAGGCCTTCTGAAACGAAATCTTTTTCTATCATTAGTTAGCCTCCTGTAATACAATTTGAATATGAGTAGTAGGTGTGTTGAATGGAGTCATTCTACCGAATGCTCTTGGGATGTAACCAGGGATTACTACACCTCTGTGACTGGAAATATGTTCAATGAATAATTTTTCAGTGTCCATACCTTTGTATTCTGCATTAGCTTCAGCATTTTCTAAAACTTTTAAAATTTGTTCTGCAGCTTTTACAGGATATCTTCCAGCAGCCCATCCTTCTTGTCCTTTTCTGTGACCTACTTTTTTATTGTGTCTTTTGAAAGGAACAGATTTTTTCATTTCAATAACGTCTTCTAAGTAAGCTTTAGCTTTAGCGACGTCCATTCCTCTGATTGCACTGCAAATCTCAACACTGTGTTTTGGAGAAATCTTAAGAGATCTTGCCATAGCACGTGCAGTTTTTGCTTCATCAACTTCTTTATTATAAGCATATTTGTTAGCCATGTTCTAATCTCCTTATTTAAGTGGTACAAACATGGATGATCTTGTAGCACCCATACCTGGGTCTCCGTGTTGAACTCTTTTTCTGGTTGGTGCGTATTCACCGAAGTAATGACCAATCATTTCAGGTTCAATAGTAACTTCTACAAAATTTTGACCATCGTAAATACCGAAAGTGGTTCCAACCATTTCAGGTATAACAATCATGTCTCTACAGTGGGTCCTAATTACAACAGGACGACCATCTTTAGTTCCTTCTTTATTCAATTTTCTCATTTTATCCAAAACAATTTGTTGTCTTGGTAAGAATCCTCTTTTTAAAGATCTTCTTTGTCTTGCAGGGAATAATTCCATTACTTCCTCTAAAGACATGTCTTGAAGTTCTTCAAGAGTATAACCTTTATATTTAAATATTTTTCTTGCCAATGAAACACCCTCTATCTATCTTTTTAAACCTGTTCTTTTAGCTGCAATTGAACCAACTTTTCTTCCTGGTGGTGCGTGTCTGGAAACAGTAGTTGGACGACCAGGATGTTGTCTGTTACCTCCCCCGTGAGGGTGATCTACAGCGTTCATTGCTACTCCTCTTACAGTCATGAACTTCTTACCTTTAGCTTTATAAGCATGCCATTTTTTACCTGCTTTAAGGAATGGTTTATCTTTTCTTCCTCCACCAGCTACTACACCAATACTAGCACGGCAGTTAGGATTTAAGTATTTTAATTCCCCAGATGGTAATTCAACAACAGTTTGGTTAGCATCATGAGTAACAACATTAGCGTAAGTTCCGGAAGATCTTACAAAACGACCTCCATCTCCAGGAGTGTTTTCGATATCATAAATTGGAGTACCTTCAGGAATTTCAGCAAGTGGTAAGGTGTTACCGAATTTGATAGGAGCAGAAATACCACATTCGATTTCATCATCAACTTGAATGCTTTCAGGTGCTAAGATGTATTTCTTTTCACCATTTTCGAATTTTACTTCTGCAATAGGAGCGGTTCTTGCTGGATCGTGAACGATGTCAATAACTTTTCCTTTGATACTGCCTTCTTTTTCTAATGCATCGTAAGATCTGTATCTGATTTTGTCTTTAAAACGATGAGAAGCAACACGGTGAGCAGGAGTTCCTCTTCCTCTTCTTTGGTGGATTAATCGTTTACCCATTTTTCATTCCTCCTTAGAATACTCCTAATCTGACAGCAAGTTCTTCTGCCATTTCTTCTTCAACAAGTTTTATGTATGCTACTTTTACACCTTTAGTAGTAATGTGAGTGTTGACTTTTTCTACTTTTTCTTCGTATAAGTCTTCAAAAGCACGTTTGATTTGACCTTTGTTAGCTCTACGATCTACTACGAAAGTAATCTCATTGTTTAAATCGATTAAATTCATGGTTTTTTCAGTAACATGAGGTTTAATAATAATTGAATATGAATCCATAATAATCACCTATTTTTCCAAATTATTGGAATAAACCTCCTAACTTTTCAACAGCTGATTTAGTGTAAACAGTGAGTCTTCCTGGGTGAGTACCTGGTGCTAATAATTCAGCGTTTAAGTTTTCAACAACCACAACATCTACACCAGCGTGGTTTCTTGCACCTAAGGAAATTCCTTTATCTTCACCGACTACAACGAGAGGACCTTTAACTTTTTTGTATTTTCTTCCTCTTGTTTTTCCTCTACCAGCTCTAATTCTTTTACCTTCTTTTGCACGGATGACATCATCGTAAACTCCTAATTTTTCAAAGATTTCACGAGTTTGTTTAGTAGTTTTTACTTCTTCGATATCGTCTTCAACAATGATAGGTACTTGTTCTAAATCATCTACTTTGTGACCTCTGTTTTCAACAAGCTCTTTGTTGACAGTTGCTGCAACAGCAGATCTGATAGCAAATCTTCTTTCTTTAATATTGATTTTTTCATGATGATTTTTTTCAGCTCTGGTAGGATGTGCTTGTCTACCACCAATAGCCATTGGTACGAAAGCTGCTTTAGAACCATTTTTAATCCTAGGTACTCTTGCGGTACCTCTACCTGAACCCCATCCTTTAGCGGAGGTTCTTTTACCTGCCATTGGGTCATTACCCCATGGTTGTACTCTAGCAGATTGTGCTGAAAGTACAGCTCTTTTGATTAAATCTGGTCGGTATACTTCATCAAAAATAGCTGGAAGTTCAATTTCTTCTTTAACTTCCCCATTAATAGAATAAACATTAACTTTCATGATTATACCCCTTGTTTAGATTTTGTACTTATGTAGTTTATTTGAGGTATATCCTCAGCTTTATTATTAGGTCTAATAGGTTGTCTTAAGATTACTAATCTTTTGGAAGGACCTGGTAAGGAACCTTTAACTAAGACATAATCGTTTTTGACAAGTCCGTATTTTACAAATCCACCATCTGGGTTGATTTCGTCAACTTCATCAGCTGATGCGATTTTTAAAATTCTTTTATTGAATTCAGTTCTTTTGTGGTATCCCATTTGACCTGCTTGAGCTACAGTCCACATAGTTCTTCTTGGTGTCCAAGGACCAATAGAACCGACGTGTCTACCTTTACCTGCTCTTACAGCTTTACCATATTGAATTCTAATTCCCCATCTTTTTACTACACCTTGGAATCCTTTTCCTTTTGTAGTTGCAATTGCATCAACAAATTCTCCTTCATTGAAGATTTCGCTAGCTTTTACTTCATTACCTAATAATTCTAATGCAGTATTTAATTTTTCTTCAGGATTTGCTCCTCCAATTCCACATTCGAATATGTCTGGTTTTTTCTTAGGTACGCTAGTTACTTTTGGATTTGTGTGTACTAAGACTCTAATTTCTTCTGTGTTTTCTAATGCACCTTGTATTTTTGCAATAGCTTCAGATTTGTTGTATTCTTTAGGAAGGGAAATCTTCCTTGAAAGTTCTTGATCTAAATTGTCTGCAAGTACTTCGGTGATTACTTTCAAACCACGAGAAGTTTTTTCATAAGCTCTAATTCCCATTACTACGACCGGAGGCACTTCCAATACAGTTACAGGAGTGAAAACATCCATACCTTGAGTTGGAGAGTTTTTATCAGTGTCAGTCACTAAAGCGTGAGTCATACCGACTTTATAACCTGCGAGGCCGAGTAATTTTGGTTCATCAATTTGAGGCCAAGATTTTACTCTAGGGGTTTCTTTAGCTGCTCTTTTTCTTGGACTAAAAGCAACAGACCCTTTTCTTGGCTGGTGATGTCTAACCATTTAATTTAACCTCCTTATTAATATTTTTCCTTTATTTTTAATTATTTTAAATTTTTTGAATTAATAGCTCCAATAAAAGCCATTAAACAAGTTTTGATGAAATAACTTCATCGAAATGATAAATAGCTATAAACAAGTTTATAACTAGATAAACATTAAATTTCAATATATTCCATTGAGTTTAACATAATTGAAGCACAATAAAGAATATATTCAATGTATAAATCATTCTGTGCTAAGCATATTTCTAGGGAGTCCTAAAAATATAATCTGTATAAAAAGTTGAGCAAGTTATCTATTAGCGTGTAAAACTAATAATTTATAAAGAGAATTAAAATCTCATAAAGTTAAATAAAGAAAGTGTAGCGACAACTGCCTCTTCAGTTCTAACAGTTTCAGTTCCTTGTCCAGGAAGAGTATTTACTTTATATAAATCCCAATTTGGATTTGAAACGTCTTCTGCAATTGAAGAATAAGGGCCACCAAATAAAATAGCAATACTTTTACATTCATCTACTTTACATTTTAATTCATCAAAAATAGAATCAATATAATCCCCATATCTTGTAGTTTCCACAACAAGATCTGGCTTAATTAATTTTAAGCTATTTTTAAGACTCTTATTAGAGGAGATAACATTATATCCCCAGTAAACGTCATCTGGTTTATCAGGTGTGACTATTACTTCTTTCTTAGCAATTTTAGTAATCTTAAAGTCAAAAATTTTCTTGACTGTAAGTTGCTCTTTACAGAATGCAAGTTTATCCATACCTATATCAACGAAAGTTCCTTTCTTATTTCTCTTAACAGTGAAACCTTGTCTATAATCTCCCACGTCTGGTTGATTATTTACAGGATGATGAGGAGTCCTAAGCGGCGGAAGGATACCTACATGCTTGAGTTCAGCTTTTATAGGAATAGCTTGTCTCCTCAAGTATTGAGGTGTATTCATATAATTTAAAACTTCAGCAATAAAAGCTCCATCCTCTTTCCCATCAGCATTTTTTTCATGAGTATCATTATAGATAACCACATTATCTGCTTGAAAAATAGCTAAAGCTCTTGCTAAAATACCTACTTTATAAGTACGAATTTTAAGATCTTTAGACTCAGAAAGAAATGAGTTTGGAATAAATATAGATAGCTCATCTTTATACATTAGTAATACATTTGGCATGTAAACTATATAAAGATTACCCTACATTTATATAGCTATCACTAAATAGACTTACACATTTACAAAATATTATATCAATTATAATATCTGTAGCTCTTTTTATGCTACCAACTTTTTTATACTCAGAGAATATATTAATATAAAATATGTAACATCCACTATATAAAGGTATTGTTTTTTAGGTAAAAAATTAGATTTTTTTAAAAAATATAATTATTTTAATTCGGCTCTTATGACAATAACATCAACATTTTGCTTTTCTTTTGTGTGAAAATCATAAATTTTAGGAATTGGGAATTTATACCTGAAAATATGGGTTATTTCAAGATTATTGTCATTATAATATTTTATCAGAAATTCCTCAGTTGATGCCATGTGAAATGAGTACAACACATCACAATCAAGTTCAATAGATTTTTGTATAAATTTCAAATCCTGGCCCGCATCAGCATTTCTTTGAGATCCAAATGGAGGATTTTGAAATACAGTATTTAAATTGGTTGATTGATTAAAATCGCAAACATCGCTAACAATGAAATCTACATTGCCGACTTTCAGTTTATCTTTAACGTCATTTGCCAAATCAATGGAATCATCATCAATATCTACACCGATTGAATAATTTGCACCCATAAGTGCAGATCCAATTGCAAAAACTCCAGTACCGCACCCCAGGTCAATTATGTTCTTGTCTTCAATGTCTCCCAATGAGAATGCATTCCATATCAAATCCGAAGCTATGATTGATGGAGTGGTATACTGTTCAAGGCCAACCTTTGGCTTAGGATGAGCGGGTATTGATTGAAGCCTCATTTCCAAATGTTTTTTACGGGTAATTTTTTTCATCTTAATAAAATATTTAAATTATATAATATATAACTATATAACGAATAAATTACTTTGAGGTTTCAAATGTTTGAAAAAATATTAATTGCAAATAGAGGAGAAATCGCTATCAGAGTAATGCGTGCTTGTCGTGAACTCGACATCAAAAGCGTAGCAATCTACTCCGATGCGGACAAAACATCTCTTTACACAAATTATGCTGATGAAAGTTATCCTCTCGGAAACCCATCACCAGCTAAATCCTATTTGAATATTGAAAAAATCATCAATATTGCATTAGAATCTGGTGCTGATGCAATTCACCCAGGTTACGGATTTTTAGCTGAAAATGCAAAATTTGGTGAAGAATGTGAAAAAAATGGAATTAAGCTTATCGGACCAACTGGTGATGTGATCAATAAAATGGGAGACAAGATTACATCAAAAGCTCTTATGAAAAAGGCAGGAGTTCCAGTAATTGAAGGTACACCTGAAGGTGTCACTGACATTGAGGAAGCAAAAGAAATTGCTCGCCAAATCGGATACCCGGTAATCGTAAAAGCTTCCGCTGGTGGTGGAGGAATCGGTATGCGTGCAGTTTACGAAGAAGAAGAACTTGTACGTGCAATTGAATCAACACAATCCGTTGCTTCAACAAACTTTGGTGATTCCACAGTATTCATTGAAAAATATCTTGAAAAGCCACGCCACATTGAATTCCAATTACTAGCAGACGAACATGGTAACGTAGTTCACGTAGCTGACAGGGAATGTTCCATCCAAAGAAGACATCAAAAACTTCTAGAGGAAGCACCTTCCCCAATCATGACTGAAGAGTTAAGGGAAGAAATGGGTGGAAGTGCAGTTAAAGCAGCAGAATATATCGGATATAAAAGTGCAGGAACAGTAGAGTTCCTATATGACAATGGCGAATATTACTTCCTTGAGATGAACACCCGTATTCAAGTGGAACACCCAATTACAGAACTGGTCACAAACACAGACTTGATTAAAGAGCAAATTAAAATCGCAAACGGTGACGAGTTAAGCTATGAGCAAAAAGACATTCAAGTAACTGGACATGCTATCGAATGCCGTATTAACGCTGAAGACCCACTCAACGACTTTGCACCAAACCCGGGTAAAATCACTGGTTACAGGTCTCCTGGTGGACCTGGTGTACGTCTAGACAGTGGAGTTTACATGAACTATACCATTCCAACATTTTATGATTCAATGATTTCAAAATTAATTACTTATGGAAGAAACAGAAATGATGCAATCAACAGAATGAAAAGGGCATTAAGTGAATATATTATTTTAGGTGTAAAAACCACAATCCCATTCCATAAGGCAGTTTTAAGAAATCCTAACTTTGTTTCAGGTGACTTGAACACACACTTTATCGACACCTACAAAAAAGGTATTGAAGAAGAAATGAACAACGTCATTGCAGAGGACTTGGAACTTGTAAATAAAATGAAATCCACATTCATGCCAGGTAAAAAGATTGCAGCAATTTCCGCTGCGGTCGGGTCTTACCAAAACATGGCTAAAAATCAACAAATGCAAAAGAAATAAATTTTTGGAGATTTTTTAATGAGAAAAGAAATTATAGAATTATTGAAAAAAGAAAATAAGCTTTCAGATGAAGCAATCAATGAGCTTCAGGACATTAACATCCATGACTTTTCAGATATCATTAAAGAGATTGGACAGCAACCTACTGAACACATTAAGGCATCAGAAATCTCTAAGGATTTAGATACAAAATGGGCCGGAAGAAACTTATATATCTTTGATGAAGTGAAATCCACAAATACCGTCGCTAAATTTTTAGCGAAAAACGGTGCTGAAAACGGAACTGTAGTCATTTCAGAAAGACAAACAGATGCAAGAGGAAGATCAGGAAAAGCATGGGCATCACCTATTGGTGGAATCTGGTTATCATTAATCGTAAAGCCAAATGTTGATTATTCCAAGCTCCCAATGATTACAATAGGAACAGGTGTTGCTGTTGCAAAGGCAATTGAAAGGACCGGAATAAAATCCGCTGAAATCAAATGGCCTAACGACATTATCATTCATGACAAGAAAGTCTGTGGAATATTAACTGAAGCGGTTACCACATTCAATACAATCGACAGCGTAATTATCGGTGTTGGAATTGATGCTAACATTGACATTGAGGACTTCCCACAAGAACTGCAAGATGGAACAACAACACTTTCTGATGAACTCGGAAGAAAAGAGGACGAAAATGTTTTAATCAGAATGTTCCTGGAAGAATTTGAAAAAATCGGTGAAACATTCAACGACGGAGACTATGAATCAATTCTTAAGGATTGGAGAAAACGTTCATACAGTGTCGGTAAAATCGTTGAAGTTAGAGAACCGTTCAACAAAAACTATGACGCTTATGTTGTAGGTATTGGTAAGGAAGGGGCCCTAATCGTTGAAAAAATTGACGGAACCTTAGAAAAAGTAATTTCAGGAGAATGTATAATTAAAAAATAATGTTATGCTTAATGTATAACATTCTTATACATTTCCACCACATCACCAAAAAAAGCTTATTTTAAAAATAGATATTGAATTGACATCAACATGCCAATTAGTTAAAAATAATTTCTCTACATTTGTCTTCATCAACAATTACATCAAGTAACTTATTAAATGAAGATTCTAATTTTTCACTTAACTCAATTAAATCTAAGTTAAATGCATCATTTGTAGATAAATCAAATCTTATTGTTGCAGATGCACCGGGCATTCCTACAGCAGGAATTGTAATTATGCCGTGGTCCTTTAGCAAAATGAATGAAAGAACAAATGCCAAATCATTATCAGATAAATCATGATTAACATCGATCTCATTGGCCAATCCTTCAGCTGAGATTAAGACTCCGTTAGGTGTCTTTTCGAAGTTATCAAATCTCTTATCCAATATGTCGAAAAATTCATCTTTTCTTTCGAAACTTTTAATTAAATTATCTTCATTGAAGTTTTTGATACCGTTCAACATCGCAAGCACTGACGGTGGCTGTGCCTCAAGGCCAAATTGATTCACCTTAACCTTAATCTCATCAATCAAATCCTTACGACCTGCCATAAGGCCTCCCCTTGGACCTGGCATCAACTTATCAGTACTGGTAATTGCAATATCCGCTCCCAAATCACATGCACGAGGCTGGTTAAATACAACTGTTCTCAGTCTTGCTCCGGAAGCATCATCAACCATCACAGGAATGTTTTTATCGTGAGCCATTTCTATGACCTTTTTGAATTCATCTTCATCGATGACCTTAAGGTCCATTGTGGAACCGGTTATTACAACCAATGAAGTGTTGTCAGGTATTGAAAACTCTTCAAATACATCAGTCTCAAAGTAATTGGCTCCAACCAGTTTACAGCTGCGAGGTATTGACGGATGAGCCGGCAACTGTTCAAGATAATGCACAACATTAGTGTCCTTTTCCACTAGTGTCAATATTGTTGCAAGAATTCCTGAAGAAGTCCTGTTCAATGGCAGAACCTTTTCACCACCCATATGACCAATTCCAACCTCTTGAAGATCTTCTTCAAAAATAGCAGGCCCAACATAGGTTTCTAAAAGACTTAACTCAGAAGGACTAGCAATAAACCCTCCGGACAATCCTGTTAAATCAAATAAGAATTCTCTGCCCTTACCTTCAACAATACCCTTAATGATTGAAAGAGCTTTTTCCCTTTTTTTAACTTCATCTAAAGAATTATTAATTATCATTTATTCGGAGTCGTCTAATTGTAATTTGAAATCTTCAAAAAATTCAATGATTGATTTTAATTGCTTATCAGTGATCGGCACTCTAGCATACTCTTCATCTTCAGGAATTTCATAAATGTAATCAGCAAATAAAACTTTACCTTCAGGACTTGTGATAATAGTAATACCATCAGTGAGTTTATCAGGATTTTTATTATAGAATCCCATTTCAAAAGAGGTACCGAATTTTTCAGAGAACTTTGCTTTTTCTTCAGGTTCCCTGTTACATTTTCTAATTTTAGTCATTCTTGATTTCAATTTTTTTTCAGCGAGTTCTTCAATATTAGCCATTAAAAACACATCCCCTATTTTTAATCATATAAGTAATAATTAATTTAAAATATACTATACCTTAATTCATATATAAGTATTTTTATAATCGAAATAATTCAGTCATATAGACTGTTACCATGAGCATCCATTGCGACTATAAGCGGCCCAAAATCCTTGACTTTTAAATTCCACATGGCCTCTGGCATTCCTAAGTCCAACCAATCTACACTTTCGATTTCTTCAACAGCATCGACATATAATGCAGCACAACCACCAGTTGCAACAACATACACCGCTTCATTTCTAATTAAAGCTTCACGAACTGTATCGTCCATTCCACCTTTACCTATCACTATTTTAGGACCCATATCCAGCACATCACTTTGATATGGATTCATCCTCATGGAAGTTGTAGGTCCTACAGCCACCATCTTATAGCCTCCGTCCTCTTCAGTGATTATAGGTCCCGCATGGAAAAGAACGGCACCCTCAATATCCAATGGAGCACCTTGCTCAATAATGCGCTTATGTGCTTGGTCACGTGCAGTTATAATATTACCAGTTAAATAAACCACATCTCCTGCATTTAAATCTTTCAAATTTTCATCTTTAATCGGAACACTTAATTTTTTTTCCATTTATTACACCTTAATTTAGTAAAAATTTATTTATTAATAATACAAATCTATAACTATATAAATTTTTTAGATTTAATAAATTTAATGGCTAAAAATTATCGGGGAAAATATGTCAAGTATGAGCAGCGTGGCAGGATTGTCAAAATACATCAAGACACTGCCAAAAACTAAATATACAATATTGGGAATATTAATTTTAAGCTTTATAATAGGAAGCATTTATTATATAATTGATTTAACACCAAACCAAGGTGGAATGCTAGACTTCTTCTATGGAGGACTGTTAGGATTTATGGTTTTAGGTGTTGCATCCATAATGAGCGGTGCATTAAATCAACAAGTGATTAAATCATTGCATGGAATAAACCTAAAAATAAAACATTCAATGTTCTTATCCGGCGTTTCAGTGGCCATTTTAGGAATATTCATCCTTGGAGGATGCATCATTTCAAGAATAATCAATGTGGACATTTTTGTCAATTCAGCACTATTCGGATTAGTGATTATTTACGGATTTAACACATTGGTATTCTGGGCTACTTCAAAAGTCAGATTCACTGTCGCTGCAATAACCGGTTTTATCCAGCCAATACTCATCTTGACAATGTACATTTCAATTTCATTCTTATTTGTGGATACCAGTTTCATTGGTCCGGTACTTATCCAAGTAATGTTGAAGGCATTTATTGCTTCAGTAATATTTGTAATGGCAATCTATGCATTCATCACAATTATAGCCTCCCCATTTAAGAAAAACTTAGGAATAGGGGTTTTAGATTTATTAAGCTTATTTATCGCACACATGAATGAAGGATCAAACTCCCTTGAAGGATTATTTGAAAACATGAGTGAAGCGATTGACACTATTGTCACATTTGTCAGTTTCAAAACAGAAAATGGCATCAAGGCACTGTTCATTTCCCCATCTGTTCATCCGGGTCCATTGGGAGACCTTGGAGGATCAAACATGCCTACAATTCTTGCAAACAGATTCGACCATTTCACAATGGTTGCTCATGGACCGTCCACTCACGACTTCAACCCTATCGCAGTTTCAGAAATCGACAAGGTTGAAAATTCCGTGAAAACTGGATTGGCCAAAGTGGAATACTCCGAAGACGCAAGTAAATTCATAAGATACAACTCAGGAAAAGCAAATATTGGAGTCCAATTCTTTAATGACGGTATGGTCATCCTATCCACATTTGCCCCTGAAGCTGTTGACGACATTGAATTCGGTGTTGGACTGACAATGATGGCACAAAGCAGAAGCAGATGCAAAGTTAATGACTCAATCATTGTTGATTGTCACAATTCATTCACTCCTGAAAGTGGAGAGGTCTTGCCTGGAAACTCAGAAGTGTTCCAGCTAATGGACGTTATCGACAAGATCAATCCTAAACCTGAAAGATTCGAAATCAAGGTCGGGTGCTATGAAGATACAATGGGCGACCTTGACAAGCATGAGGGAATCGGTGAAAGCGGTATAAAAACCATGATTGTAGAAGTTGACAGCCAAAGAACCGCATATGTTTTATTCGATTCCAAC
Source organism: Methanobrevibacter sp. (assembly GCF_017940815.1). Lineage (GTDB taxonomy): Archaea > Methanobacteriota > Methanobacteria > Methanobacteriales > Methanobacteriaceae > Methanocatella. The sequence continues at coordinate 7,217 of NZ_JAGAXX010000033.1, read as the reverse complement.
AATATGGAAAGAGGATTCAGACAGGAAATCATTGACGCAGTAAGTGATTTGGAAATAGACGAAATTGAAGTTATGACAACTGACACACATACTGTCAACACACTTTCAAGAGGTTATAACCCAATTGGAATTGCTAAAAGAAAAGAAATTATAGAATATGTAAAAATCAGCATAAACGAAGCGATTAAAGATTTAGAAAAAGTAGAGGTTGGAACTGGAACCAGTAAAATAGAAAATCTTAACACATTCGGTCCTAAAAACTCAACCGAATTGATTTCAACAATCAGTTCAGTTGTGGCCGTCAGTAAGATTATAGCTCCAGTCTTGCTTATTACAGCATTATTAATTGTATTTATATGGATATTCTACGGCGGATTATAGATACATTACAAATAATGTATATGCAATAACCCAAGTAAAGTAAAATGGTGAAATTCCATCCCATAACCATTGGGAGAATCCAGAAATCTCTTCACCAGCAAATTTTTGACAAAATTGGCCGACAAAATATAATATAATTACTGCAACGAAAAACGCAAATACATCATTTTTGAATCCTAACCAACCTAAGGATAAAGCAGCTGAAAGCAACGCAGCTATGAGTCCAAAAACAATGTGAATACTTGTAACTTTGATAGTTGTGTCCATTCATATCCTCCATAAAATTAAATAGATTAATATAATTTTAGTTATTATAATATATTAAAGTATTGATTAATAAAAAAGGTGTTAAACTATGAAGTCCATGTCTAATGTAGACATTTATACAGTAAGTAATGAACTAAATAATTTATTGAGTGGTGCTAGGGTCGATAAATCATTCCAACCAACTAAAGATATTGTTGTTATGAGATTCCATGTACCCGGAACTGGAAGAATTGATTTGGTAATGCAATGCGGTTCCAGAATACACACCAGCCAATATCCACTTGAAAATCCAACAAACCCTCCAACATTTCCTATGCTTTTGAGAAAAAGAGTTAAGGGAGCGCATGTTGAAAGCATAAAGCAGCACAATTTCGATCGTGTAGTTGAAATAAGAGTTAAAAAAGACAAGTATTATACAATCATTGTTGAACTCTTTGACAAAGGAAACATTATTCTTTTGGATGATGAAAACAATATCATACTGCCATTGAAAAGAAAACATTGGAGTAACAGGGACATAAGCTCCAAAAAGGAATACATATTCCCAGAAGAACGTGGAATAAATCCAATGACCGTCACTGAAGAGGAATTTAAAAATTTGTTCGAGGATGATGAAAGTGATGCAGTGCGTACACTTGCTAGAAATGGACTTGGAAGCTTATATGCTGAAGAAATCATTAAAAGAGCAAATGAAACCATTGAACTCGATAAGAATACACCAAACAATGAATTAACCCCTGATCAAATACTTGCATTATTTAATGGATTTAAAGACTTATTCAATAGTTTAACAGACGAATCAATCAAACCACAAATTGTTAAGAAAGATTCCAAAGAGGATGTCGTTGCACTAGACTTGAAAAAATACGACGATTATGAAAAAACTTATTACGACACATTTAATGAAGCCTGTGATGAGTTTTACTCCAAAAAAGTCAACACCGACATAAAAAACATCAAGGAATCAGCATGGAACAAGAAGGTAAACAAGTTTGAAAAAAGATTACATTTACAAGAAGAAACACTTGATAATTTTTACAAGACTATCGAAGATAGTCAACATAAAGGAGAGGTTATTTATTCTAATTACACCACCATTGAAAATGTGATTAATGTTGTAAACCAAGCAAGGAGTAACGATTACTCTTTTAAAGAAATTGGCAAAACTTTGAAAAAGGCTAAAAAGGACGGGATGGCAGAAGCCCAAATTTATGAAAGCATAGACAAAATGGGAGTTTTAACCCTAAACATCGATGACACTTCATTGATTATAGATCCAAAATTGACCATTCCGGAAAATGCTGAAAATTATTATGAAAAAGCTAAAAAAGCTAAAAGAAAAACAAAAGGTGCTTTAATAGCTATCGAAAATACCAAAAAACAACTTGAAAAAATCAAAGCCAAAAAGGACGTTGCAATGGAAAACATAGCAGTGCCTAAAAAGAGAGTCAAAAAGAATCTCAAATGGTATGAGAAGCTTAGATGGTTCATAAGCTCAGACAATATTCTGGTTGTCGGAGGGCGTGACGCCAACAGTAACGAGAATGTCGTTAAGAAATATCTGGACCCTAACGACATTTACTTGCATGCGGATATACACGGTGCAACATCCACTGCAATAAAATTAAACGGCAATGAATTAAATGACAATATTCTTAAAGAATCAGGGGAGTTTGCAGCATCATTTTCATCTGCTTGGTCAATGGGATTCACATCCCAGGACGTATTCTGGGTCCATCCGGACCAAGTTACAAAAACCCCCGAATCAGGAGAATTTTTGCCTAAAGGTTCCTTTGTAATAAGAGGCCATAGAAACTATATTAGGGGTGCAAGAGTAAAGCTTGCTATTGGAATCGTGGATTATGAAGGAAAAAGAATAATGGCAGGACCAATAGATGCAGTTGAGGCACATTGTAACAACTATGTCGTGATAAAACCTGGTTTTACAAAAAAAGAAGCAATAGCTAAAAAAATCATCGGCAGAATAAATGAAGATGATCTCTTGACATTAGACGACATAATCAGAGTATTGCCATCTGGAAAATGCGATATTGATGAAGAATATCATCAAAGAAAAAAATATGAAAAGAATTAATCCTGATAATCTTCAGGATTATATTCAAAATACTCGTCAGGATTCATAACCACAACATCGATGTTTGGGTTGAACTGACTTACAAAATTAGCGAATATAGCCGGGTCTTGTTCTATAGGTGGGAAAGTATTGTAATGCATTGGAATAACTACTTTTGGATTCATCCACATTGTACCAAGAGCAGCTTCAAAAGGACCCATAGTAAATTTATCACCAATAGGGACCATCACAATATCAGGTTTGTAAATTGCACCAATAATATCTTTCATGTCACCGAATAAACCAGTATCACCAGCATGGAATATTTTAGTTCCATCCTCAAAGGTTATTAAAAAGCTTGCAGCAACTCCTCCAGGAACTGTTTCTTCAACCATATCAATATCGGATGAGTGTTTAGCTTCAAGCATTGTGAACTTAATATTTCTATAAATAAAAGATCCGCCGATATTCACACTAATGTTTCTTATCCCTTGTTTAGCTAAAAAGAGTGATATCTCATGAATACATGCAACCGGAGCATTGGTGCTGTTGGAAATTTCCAATGCATCACCAAAGTGGTCTGAATGTCCATGAGTAAGTAAAATAATATCTGGATTTAACTCTTCAACAGGAACCTGGCAAGCAGGATTGTTGCTAATGAAAGGATCAATTAAAATCCTAACATCATCATCAGATATTATCTCGAATGCAGAATGGCCTAACCATCTTATCTCCATTAAGCCACACCACCAGCACTAGCCATGAGGACTGCATCATCTAAATTAGATGCGATATTCCAAGTTTTTTCAAAGTCAGCGCGAATATTTGAAATAGAGTTTCTATCATTATAAATAGCACCATATTCCATATCATCCTTACCTTCAGAAATAATCATAGCGTAAGAATCATCAGTTATCAAATTAATAGCATGTACTCTAGGAACGGTTTTAATGTGAACCCCTTGTTTTAAAAGGGAAGATATCAAGAACATGTAAGACATGTCTGAAACATCAAATTCATTAATGATTACCCTAGAATAAATGGTGGGCACATGAGATAAAAACCTATCTGATAAATCTTTTAATGATGGGATTTCCAACATGATTTCTTTATTAACATTGACAGCTAAGCTTTCAAAAGCCTCTCTGGAAGTTAAAACTCCATCATCAGAAAGAATGTAACTATTTAATGATTTTGGAACTGGTAAGCTTTCCGGATTATTAACATCGATTTTGATATCCCTAGCAGGAACTTCCGGAACGATCTTTCTTGGATGTTCTAAAACTGGTTCCAATACATGTTCTGGTTCGGATAACGCTTGTTGAATAGTAGCAGTATTATCTCTTACCGGTTCAACAATGAATTCCTGAACATCATTTACCTCATAATCAGAAGAACGTCTTTTAGGAGACCTTGTTACCTTTAACGGTTTACCATAATGAGGAGTAAACTCAAGTTGATTGTCAAAATTGACATCGCTTTCTTTTTGAGGAACCACATTTAAAACAGCTTTTGGATTGTCTTTTAAAGATGAACCCAAGTAATCTTTACCCTGTGAATTTAAATAAGATTCACTAGGACCTTCATCAGGATAGTCCTCAAATACTAATTCCCCATATTCTTCATCATCATAATCATTATAATCTCTGCGAATTTTTAAAGGACCCTCATTTTCATTGGATTTTTTATTACTCATAAATGAAGAGGAATCCCCTTCACGAGATTCAATAAACTCTTTAATCATATTAGTTGTTCTGTCAGCATTTGAATCAACAAAATAGCTTGCCATCAAGATAATTCCTACAATTGCAATGATGACACCCACTATTAAAAGAATGTCTATTAGGTTATAGACACTTGCTTCATATGCTATGAGAATACCAATTACAAATAAAATAAAACCTGAAACTAATTTTATTGTATTTCCCACGTTTTCACCCTTATCAATTATTATCACTCTATTATTTAACTATTAATTAATTTATTTAACACTATTTATAAAGTTAATGGAAAAATACACCAAAATAAATAGAAAAAAAGAATTTAGTAATACTTATTATACAAATAGTAATATTAATATAGTATTAAAACTTAAATTAATTTGGTGGTAACATGACTGAAATGAAAAAATTCATTAATGAAAATTCTGGCCAAGGCGCAGCAGAATACATTCTCCTATTCGGAGGAGTTATTGTTATTGCATTACTTGCATTAACAATATACAGATCATATATGAACACAAGTGATGTTAGTTTAAAAGCAAAAGACGACATCATAGATGTTCGAAACACCATACTCGACAACAGAACCCATGTTTAGAAAAAAACTTGACAACAGGGGACAGGGAAGCGCTGAACTAATTCTCATAATAGGAGGATTGATAGTGATAGTGCTTTTAGTCGGAAGTTATATGTCAAATATAACAGAAAAAACACAAAATAATATTCAAAACTTATTAAAAACAGAACGAGATTTCCTAATAAATAAAATATGAAAAATGAGAGTATCACTCTCTATTTTCCAACCAATAAAGTATTTAAAATTTCTTTCCAAGATTCAGAGTTAATATTGTTTAAGTTCATTGCAGTTCTTGATAAAACTCTTATATCTTGAGGACATGCAGTTACACATGCACCACACAAGTTACAAAATGCTAAATCAGTAACAGACTTACCATCAACAATACTTACCGCATTACATGGACATACATCAAGACAAGCATGACAAGAATCTCCTTTACAAAGTTTCTCATCAGTTTCAATTAATTCTAAAGTGCCTTCAAATGGTTTAGTTATTGTAATTGCATCAGTAGGACATATTTCAGAACACCATGAACAGTTGACACAGGATTCCTCTGAAATGAATGTATCACCAGTGATTTCAGGAACTGGAATTTCTTCCCTCAACATACAAGTAGAACAGATTTGTTTGATTGCATTTTCAGGACATACTCTCTTACATACTCCACAGAAAATACATTTGGAAAGGTCTACCTCAATAGAATTGTTTAACACATCCACACTTGATGTTGGAACATTTTTAACTGTAATAGCTCCTGCAGGACATAGATCTGCACAGAATGAACAATAAATACATGCATCCTTATTAATTTCAATTTCTCCTCTAACCAAATCTACTGGATTAGGAAGCTTCCTTTCAAATAGAATAGAATCTCTCGGACAAACTGAATAGCATCTACCACAGTAGATACAATCTTCATCATCCACTTTTGATTCGACATCCCACACTGGATAAGATTTCATATCTTTAACAGCTACACCATCGATTGTTAATGATAATGAATCAAATGGACAAGCTACTGAACATAAACCACAGAATACACAAGAGTCAGCATTAACAGAAACCAAATCCATTTCTATTAAACCTCTTGCTATAGGTACAATAGGCCCTAATCTTAAAGAATCAGTCGGACAAACATTGACACATATTCCACAGCCCACACAATTTTTATCTTTGTAAGATAATTTACGGTGTTCTTCACCCTCTCTCTCAATATTAAACATATTATCCCTCATGCTTTAGATATGGCTTGATTTGGACAATTTTGTATACAAAGATCACAGTCATCACAGTTTTCAGGAACGATTTTAACGTCGCCATCTTCCTCGATGATTGCTCCTTGTTCACAAAGTTTAATACATAATCCTTGAACTGGACAATCTTGGATATGTCCACAAGAATCAGAATCAATTTTTACTGCCATATAACCACCTCGATTTTACATAAAAAAAATTTTTATGTCAATTAAATATTTATCGAAATGCACATATAAACATATCGATAATTTTTTTTGATTATTTGATGAAATTCCCATTTTGATTAATTTCGCCACGCCTAATTCGAGTGGAAGAGATAGGATTTCCATCATAGGCTAATACAAAACTAACAACAACAATATCAATAGGTTTCATTCCTTTAGAAACACGAATATCATTAATCTCAACTGCAGTAGGTTCAGTCTCCTCACTGACCACGATAGCCTCAAAATCAGAGTCATAAATTGTAGTTCCATATGGATCTTCCAAAGGAATAACTATAAAATTTGACTTATCCGAAAAAAAAGATTTAAGATTATCCATTCTCACTTTACAAGAATCAATATCTCCTTTTAAACCTCCAAATGCATCAGAAGTCACTCCAATTTCTATTTCCTCACCTATTTCAAAAGCAGTTGATAATAACTTTTTATGACCATCATGAAACTTATCAAAAGTTCCCCCTACAGCCACCTTTTTATATCTTTTAGAATTCATGATATTGTCCTAATATTAGCTTGCTGTTTAAGTATTTATTAAAACTGTTTAATATAAGTAGCTATAAAAAAAAGAAAATAATTTTTAAGGGAATTCTCCATAATTCTGTAATTTACTTTTTTTAATTATTTCATTAGATTATTGTTATTTTTATGTTGGATTTTCATAAAACGAGTGTATTTTCTGTTATTTTGATTTTAATGGATTATTTTTCTTTTTTG
>NZ_JAGAXX010000032.1 GCF_017940815.1 Methanobrevibacter sp. | reverse complement strand
CCTCACTTATTTAAGTAATTTACTATTTTTTAATTGTTTATTTTGAAATTAAAGAAAAATTAGAACGAATTTTCATCGAAGTGAAATTTCAAGTGTAAAAAAATAAAATTTGAAAGAAGCCTATGAAATTTTACAGACTCTTTTTTTAAAAAATTTAAACTTTAAATTTAATGAAGATTATAAATATATAATTAATATACACGTGAGGAGACTTTTTATGAATTATTTAGTTGTTGGTGCTGGAAATGCTAGTAGGCCTGTTGCAAGATTGCTTAATTATTTGGGCCATGATGTTGTAATTACTGATTTGAAAGATATTTCAGAGTTTAAAATCGAATTCCAACGAAGTTTAATCGAAATGGAAAAGGAAGGTGTCAAACTTGACATGGCGAATAAGGACCCGTCAGTAGAAGGTTTTGAAGCTGTTTACATGCCACCTACCTTGCCGGAATCCGCTCCAATAGCTCAAAAGATTAAGGATTCTGACTTAAAAGTCTTAAATAACGAAGAATTTTCCAAAATAGTCAACGATTTGATTCCTGTTGACATTATTGGTATTACTGGAACCATGGGTAAGACCACAACAACTTTCATTACAACAAGCCTGTTCAAGCAAGCGGGCTATAATGTATGGTCATGTTCCTCACTAGTAAATAACCTGGTTTCAGAAGCTATCATTGATGGTATAGTTAAAGGAAAAGCCCAAGACTGCGACATTGCTATTTTTGAACTTCCTCATGGTACAATTGGCCTTTTAGATAGGTTAGACATTAAAATAGGTCTTTTGACCAACATTGCTGAGGACCACCTTTCCGAATTTGGCGGATCACTTGAATTGTATCAGCAACGTAAGATGGTTCTTGAAGCCATGAGCGAGACATTCATCGCAAACCACTCCTGTCATGACATCATCAATCCTAAAAGGGCTGATGCATTATATTACGCTTTGGATGAGGATGTTGACTTTAAGGGAACAGTCGGTGATAAATCCTTAACTGTCGAATATGACGGCGACTCTTTCACAACTCCGTTCTACATGATGAGCTACTTCTTTGAAAATTCAGTGGCTGCAAGTGCTGTGGCATTGACATACGGAGTCAAGAAGGAGGATATTATCGATGCATTGACTGAGTTTAAGGGATTGCCTGCACACATGGAGGATGTGGGTAACTACAATGGAAGAAAAGTAATCTTGGACTCAGCATTTTTATACGATGGAATGAAAATAACACTGGACTACTTTAAGGACGAAAGCGTAGTCCTGTTCTTAGATCATTTTGACACTTTATCCGTTAGGGATAAGGCTGAAGTTGGCGAGCTGGTAAGCAACTATAACATCAAGACAGTTATAGCCAGCGGATTTAATGAAGTGACCCAGGAAGTGGAAATGTCCGCTGCCCAGGAGATACTTGATGCGATAACAAACCCTGACATCGAAAAGGTTGCTGTTGAAAACATTGAAATCGCAGCATGTGAAACCTTCAAGTATTCAGAGCCTGGCGACATAATCCTTCACATGGGGCCGCTTATAGCTTATGACAGGCTAACTACAGTCGATAAGATTATGAAGGGACTTGAAGAGGGGAGTAAGAAGTATGAATAAGAATGACACCTTTGGAGTTATAGGAGTTTGCGGCGCAAACGGTAACCTTATTGCAAGAATATTAAAACAAAGAGGATACAATGTAATCGGAACAGACTTGTCCTTTAAAAAGGATTGCCGATTCGCAAAATCTCTTGAAGGGTATGACATTGACGTGTTCTACGGCAAGACTCCGGAAGCTTTCTTCAAAAAGTCCGATTATATAATTCCACCTGCAAGCCTTTCTAAAGATTCGGAAGTATTGAAAAACTGTGACAAACCAATTTTAGAATTATATGACGTTATTGAAATGGTCGAGCCTGAAAAGCCGGTGTTTGGAATAACTGGTACCAACGGTAAGACAACCTCAACAACTCTTCTTAAAAAAATCGCTTATGACAATGGAATAAAACCTGCAGAGCATGACCTTGAGGGAATGCAGGGAAATGCGGAGTTCATTCCGATATTGCAATCAAGATTGAACGGTGATGTGGGCATTCTTGAGGTGGGAACCTTCGGAGTTCCTGGAACTGTCGGAAGGATAGTCAAGAACACCTCAATGAAGGGTGGAATAATAACAAACATCACTCCGGACCACTTGAACGACCTTGGAAGCTTCATGGACTATGCCAATGTCAAGGGGGAATTCATTAAGGAGATCGGTGATGGAACCCTTATCGTTAACGGTCAGGACCCTACAATAATGGGTCTTTTAAAAGAATTGGATTTCCAAGGGGAGGTCATAACATTCGGTGTTGACGAAATGCCCGAATCCATAGGAATGAAGGAATGCGTCTGCGGAAAGGAAATTGCTGTTAAGGAAATAATTTCAGGATGCGGATACTACTTCTGCCAATGTGGAATAACAACCCCTCAGGTGGACTACATTGCAACAAATGTGGATTTGGCAAACAGGACATTTGACCTGCACACTCCTGATGAAAAATTGACCGTAAAAATGGGCATTGACGGACTTCACAATGTCTATAATGTGACTGGGGTAATCATTGCAGCTCATAAATTCTTAGGTTTACCATATGACAAGATATTGCCTTCAATCGCTAGCTTCACAGGAGTAAGCGGAAGAATGGAGGAAGTGGGAAAGGTCAAAGGCAAGGACATTTTTGTCGACTATGCCCACAATCCCGCAGGTGTTGAAACAGTCCTAAAAGAATTTAAAAAACTCTTTGGAGACTTCACAACTGTCATAACCGTATCATCAGAATCCGGCTATCGCGGAGATTTGGACATATTCAACAGCGTTTTGAAATTCTCAAAATTCATCGTTCCGGCATCAGTGGCGTCACATAAAATTGCTATTGAAAAATTAACCGACAATCCAAAGTTGAACGACAGGATCTTCTTAAACCATGTGGGTGAGTTTAAAAAGACAGGCACACTTGGCGCATCAGAAGATGAAGTCAAGGATGGCCTTAGAAAAGCATTAAACTTGGATTGTGAAATGGTAATAGCTATCGGTGAGGCTGCTACTAAATTCAAATCTTTAGTATTTGAATTATAATTCTTTTTTTATTACTTTTCAAGTGCTCTCTCTTAATATTTTAATAATACTTTTAATTAATAGATAATGTAGATAAGGGTTTAAGGGTTTATTATGGCAAGCTACATTAATCATCCGTTATTGAAAAAGGATGCAATAGAATCAAGATTATATCAGCAAATTCTTGCTGGAGACGTTTTGAAGAAAGGAAACACCATGGTTGTTGCACCTACTGCATTGGGTAAGACAATTGTGGCTATTTTGGTAGCTGCTGACAGATTGCATAAGGTAAAAAACTCTAAGGTACTCGTTCTTGCACCATCAAAACCGTTGGCAATACAGCATGAGGAGAGCTTCAAGGAATTCCTGACATTGCCGTGCACCTCAATAACAGGTGCCGTTAAAACTGATGAGCGTGTCAAAAGATGGGAAGAGTCCAGAATCATCACAGCAACACCACAAACTGTCGAATCAGACTTATTGAATGGAAGATATGACTTAAGCAATGTCTCTCTAATTGTTTTTGATGAATGCCACCATGGTGTGGGATCTTATTCATATGTTTATCTTGCGTCCCGTTATGTCCAGGAATCAAAATTCAACCTGATTTTGGGATTGACAGCTTCACCCGGTTCCGACAAATATAAAATCAAGGAAGTATGTGAAAACCTTTACATTCAAAACATTGTCGTCAAGACTGAGGACGATGTGGACGTGAAACCATACTTCAACCCCGTTGAAATCGATTGGGTTAAGGTGAAGATGAGCAAGGAACTTGCAAAAATTAAGGAACATGTCGACAAGGCCTTGAAAATCAGACTTAAGGCCTTAAAGAACATGGGAATCATCAAGACAGTGTCTGTAAATAAGGTTGATATCTTAAAGGCAAGAAGCAGGGTTCAAGGCGAAATTGCACGTTCAACCAATCCGGACAAGGACTTGTTCCAGGCAATTTCCATTTTAAGCGCAGTTATCAATATCCAGCATGCTCAGGAGCTTATTGAAACTCAAGGTGTTCAAACTTTCAACAAGTACGTTGCAAGGTTGAGAAAGAAAAAGACCAAAGCTGCAAAGTCCTTGATGTGGGATGATAATTTTGGTCGTGCTGTTAAGATGGCAAGGGACGCCGAAAAGCATGGTTGGGAGCATCCGAAACTAAGGGAAATAACTAAAATTCTTAAAAAGGAATTGGGTGACAATGGTCAGACCAAGCTCACCACTTCCAGATTTGATGATAAGAGTGACGATTCCGCTTCAAAGGTAATAGTATTTACACAATACCGTGATACACTTGAAATGATTCACCAAAAGCTTGAAAAAGAGGGAATCAAGTCAGCTAAGTTCTTCGGTCAGGCTTCAAAAGATGGTGAAAAAGGATTGACTCAAAAGCAACAGAAAGCCATTATCAAGTCATTCAGAATGGGGGAGTATGATGTTTTACTCTCCACAAGTGTGGCTGAAGAGGGTATTGACATTCCTGCGGTCGACTTGGTTGTGTTATATGAGCCTGTCCCGTCTGAAGTGAGAATGATTCAAAGGCGTGGTAGGACAGGTCGTAAAAGAACAGGTAAAGTTAAGGTATTGATTACTGAGGGAACTCGTGATGAGGGTTATTATTGGTCAAGCATCAGAAAAGAGGACCGCATGAAAAACCAGTTGATTGATCCTGATGTTTTGGAGGAACTGAATGCATCAGCCATTCAAAGAATGGATAATGAGAAGAAGGTCAAGGTTATTGAAAGGCCTAAAGAGGAAAATGATTTCCCAATTGTTTATGCTGACTCCCGTGAAGGAAATTCAAAGGTTATCAGGCACTTGACCGAAATGGAAATTGATGTTAAGGTTCGTTCCATGGCAGTTGCCGATTACCAGGTCAGTGATGAGGTGGCTATTGAAAGAAAGACCGCAAAGGATTTTGTCGACTCAATCATTGATAAAAGACTGTTCAAGCAGGCAAAAGAGTTGTCTGAGGAATTTAAACATCCTATTTTAATCCTTGAGGGTGATGATTTGTATACTGGAATGATCAATCCTAATGCAATCAGGGGGTCAATGGCTTCCATAGCGATAGACTTTGGCATAAGTATCATCCCTACAAGAAATTCCCAGGACACTGCTGCAATGATTAAAAGAATTGCCGTTCGTGAGCAGAATGGAGAAAGGACACCTATTCAGATAAGGACAGATAAGAAACCTGTAAGTTTGATGGAGCAGCAATTGTTCATTGTCGAGTCATTGCCTAATATTGGACCTGTTAACGCTAAAAATTTATTGTTGCATTTCGGTACCGTTTCAAATATCTTGAATGCAAGTGAAAGTGATTTGCAGGAAGTCGAAGGTATAGGTAAAAAAACAGCTAAGGAAATCAGAAAGGTTTTAGATTCAAAATATCTTTATTTTAAAAAAGAGATTAATGAAAAGAAACTTCTTTAGAAGTTCTTTTTCATGTATTCGTAACTTTTTTTAATGGAATCGTAATCATTTACTTCGAGTATGTAGATGCCATCAAAGTTTTTGCTCTCTAGATTATTGACTACACGTTTTAAATCAATACAGCCTTCACCTAATGGTAGGTGTGCGTCATCATCACCAAAATTATCGTGGATATGTACGTGTTTAATGCAATCAAAAATCATCTCGTCTGCGGAATATCCTGCATGGTTTGCATGGCCGACATCAAGTGTCATGTATAATTCATTATCAACAAGAATTTCATTCAACTCATTCATGTCCTGATAAAGCATGCTAGGAAATGCAGGCATGTTTTCAAATGTTGTCAAAACTCCCAAGTCTTTTCCGTATGCTCCAAGTTCAATTATGGACTCTTCTGCAAAGGCTGTAACCTCTTTCTTGAAGAATTTGTTTGGTAAAAATGAAGTGACTCCCGGATGGACCACAACCGCTTCGGCATCGATTTCATTTGCAAGGTCAATTGATGACTTGATTTGCTTTATGGAGTTCAATCTGCTTTGGTCCTGCAGGCTTGCAATGTTGACATCCATGAATGGTGCATGTATTGAGTATTTCAGATTATAGCTTTCCAATACATCGCAATCAATGTTTTCTGATGGGTATTGATGAACCAATTCAGCATACTCGAGACCCATTGATTCGATAAATTCCAATGCATTTTCCAAACTGTATTCTATTCCTGCAAGTGTTGATGCTCCAATTTTCATAATAATCACATTTTTCTAACTGCGGTAATTTCCAATCCCATTTCAATTGCCTCTATGATGAAATCGGACAATTCAATTCCTTTTTTAATCTTTATTTCTCCCTTTTTAGATGTGGTTGCAGTTAACAGATATTCTCCGTTAATGTAGATGTCAAAGTTTTTCCTTCCGTTGTCTCTTCCAAGTTCCAATATCAATTGCTTGCGTGTATGTAGGATATCCACTTCAAAAGGGCTTTTGTCAACAGGTTTTGTTTCAATTACTTCAACCCCTAAGCTTATTCCAATGCTTTCCTCGATTTCAGCTATGCGTTTTCCGTTTTTACCGATGATTTTTGGAATGAACTCTTCTGGAATGTAGATGTTTGCCCTTTCAGGGGAGATGACTTCAACATCGACTTTAGCCTTTTTAGGCAAAATCTTTTTGATTTTTCTTAAAATCTCCTTTTCTGCAATAATGTCTACCGAGGATTTTTTGTTGCCTTCCGGTGAATCGCCATTCACTAAATCTATATCCATCACGATGGTCTGCTCACCGTAGGTGTAAATTTCATTTTTAAGCTCTCCAGTCTCAAAGTCACGCACTTCAATAACCGGTCTTGCAAGGTCTGCCTCTTTCATTCCGCTTGGAACCTTAACGGTCATCTTTGTCTCATACACGCTTTTGACTTCACCGTCCTCAATGTAGATGCTTGTATCGACAATTGATGGAATTACTCCAAGCTCCACTCTGGAAGCTATCCTTTGAATCGCATCGATTGGGCGGGTCGCATGAACCACACCAATCATTCCGACTCCCGCAAGCCTCATGTCTGCGAAGATGCTGAAATCGGTGTTCTTACGCAATTCATCATAAATGGTATAGTCTGGCCTTACAAGAAGCAGAACATCAGCAGTGTTTTCCATGCTTCCTTCCAATGGAGCATACTGTGTGATTTCATCCGGCAATTGCAGGTCACGTGGTGATTCCATGGTCTTTACAATCTTATTCAATTTTGTTGAATAATATTTGGCAATCGCCTGCACGAAAGTTGACTTACCCGCACCGGGAGAACCTGAAATCAGAATTCCTTCCGCATTTGTCCTTATTCTTTCAAGCAATTTTTCAGATAAGTTGTACTCGTTAAGGTTGATGTTTGCAACAGGCCTTACGATTGTGATTTCCAGTCCTTCTGAAAATGGAGGATATGCTATTGAAATCCTGTACTCTCTAGATTGAACGACATATGATCCTTCCTTGTCTGATTCCAGGTAGGTTTTAGGGTCGCTTTTTGCCTTGTCAAGAATCTCGTCAACAATAACTTTAAGCTCATTGTAACTTTGAGGCTTCTCATTTAGCACGTCAAACATGATATGTCCAGGTGTTCCCTTTTTGGCCATTGGAACAACGTTTTCCTTCAAGTGAATGGACATGGTGTCATCGTCAAAGTACTTTTCGATTGACAATGGTTTCAATTCAAATTCTTGTTTGTAATAATAAACTGGTATTCCTTGCGCTTTTGCAGTCTCTGCCTGAACCTTGTCATTGGTTAAAAGGGTTCCCATTTCGCTTCTTGCAACGTCACGGATAATGCTGTCTATCTCTCCGCTTTTTGCGTATTTGATGTCATAATTGGTTGGCCTTTTTCCTTTAAAGCTTACTGCCAACTCTCCTTCATCCTGCATTTCCTGTAACTTTTGAAGCTCCTTTAGGCCTTTGCGACCTTCGGACCTGTTGGCGTTAGCCTGGTGTTCAAGTTCACATACGACTGCTTCAGGTACAATAATTTCAGGATAATCGATATCGCTTTCCTCAACGATTTTGCTTACTGCACCTATAATAACAGCGCTGGTATCTGGTATTATACATTTCATTTTAATACACGTCTTCAGGGTTAACAATTCTTTCTAAGATAATCTCTAAATCATCATCGCCTAAATCATCAATATCAATTTTATTTTCTGTGTTTATTTTTCTGAAGAAGCATGAGTGGTATCCTTCATGACATGCAGCACCTGTCTGTGAGATTTTTAGGACGATTGCATCCATGTCACAGTCAACAAGGATTTCATGGACTTCCTGGAAGTGGCCTGAGGATTCTCCCTTAAGCCATAATTTGTTTCTTGATGTGCTCCAGTAGTGTGCCTTTCCTGTTTCTATTGTCTTGATTAATGCTTCTTTGTTCATGTTTGCCAACATCAATATTTCATTTGTTTCGGCATCTTGAGCAATGGCGGTTATTACTGGAATTCCGTTGATTTCGTGTCTAAAATTGATATTCATGTTTATTCCTCTTTCAAGTAGCTTACAATATTTTCAATATCCACTAACTCCTGGTCTCCGCTTACCATGTCCTTGATGGTCACTTTGCCCTCTTCAAGGTCATTTGCACCGATGATGATTATTTTCGGAACCTTGATCTTGTCAGCGTAGTTCATCAGTTTCTTGAATTTCTTGCCGTTCAAGTCAACGTCTGTCTTGATTCCGTTTTGTCTTAAGGTTTGTGTTATCTCAAATGCCTTGGTTCTTACGTCTTTTGAGATTGGAGCCACATAGACATCTAAGTGGGAAGGCAATTCCTCTGCATCGGTCAGCTCTTCGATTGCATTCATCAATCTGTCAAAACCAAGTGCAAAACCGGTTGATTCAACCTCTTGGCCTCCGAACACTTTAACAAGGGAGTATGATCCTCCACCGCAGATTTGCTTTTGGGCACCAAGTTCCGGAACATAAATCTCAAAAACGATTCCGGTATAGTAGTCAAGTCCTCTAGCAACACCGAGGTTCAATGTGTAGTTGTCAACTTGGAATGATTCCAACAATGAAATTAACTCTTTTAACTCTTCCAATGCTTCTTTTGGCTCTTCATATGGAGCAATCAATTCTTCAACATCGCTGATGATTGACTTGTCTCCCACAAGGTCGATGAGTTTCAATAGGATTTGGTTTAATTCATCGTTATCAATGACTGGTTCGTCTCCGCTTAGGGATTCGATTAAAAGGTCCTTATCTCCTTTGTCAATAACGACCATGATTTCCCTTTGGGTTTCAGTTGAAATGTCAAAGTGCTTGAACAGTCCTCTGATGATTCCCAAGTGGTTTATGTTAACGTCAGCGGTGGTGATTCCTAGGGATTGGATTGCATCTGAACATAACGCAATCACTTCTGCCTCACCCTGTGGGGTTTTTGCACCAATCAATTCACAACCGAATTGCCAGAATTGTCTGAACCTTCCTTTTTGCGGTCTTTCATATCTGAAACAGCTTCCGTAATAATAAAGCTTTATAGGTTTGGTTGCTGTCTTTTCAAGTTCGTTAAGGTATAATCTTGCAACTGGAGCAGTGATTTCAGGTCTGAGTGTCAAATCCCTGTCGGATTTGTCCTTGAAGTTGTATAACTGGTCAACAATTTCTTCTCCAGATTTGGTGGTAAATAACTTTAATTCTTCAAATAAAGGTGTTTTGATTTCTTGATAACCATAACTTTCAAATATTTTTCTTAAGGTACCTTCTGCTTGTTTTCTTTGTCTCATTTCTTCAAATAAGAAATCTCTTGTACCTCTTGGTCTTGTAAATTCCATGTTTGCTCTCCTTGTTATAATATATTATAATTAAAATTTGTGTATACAAATTTATATAATGTTTGGTAATCAATTAAATATTATATGAATATTAAAGGTAGTACAAATATTGTTGGTTTGATAGGCCATCCTGTTGAACATAGTTTCTCACCGCCTATGCACAATGCGGCCTTTGAGGCATTGGGCATGGATTATGCCTATGTCGCTTTTGATGTTGATCCTTCAAATGTAAAATCAGCCATTGAAGGTGCAAGATCCCTAAACATCAAGGGATTCAACGTGACAATACCTCATAAAATTGAAGTTATGAATCATTTGGATGAAATCGATGAGGTGGCAGCATTGATTGGTGCTGTTAACACTATTGACTTTAAAAATCTTAAAGGGTATAACACCGATGGAATTGGTGCCGTAAAGGCCATTGAAGAGGTTACTCCAATCAAAGGCAAGAATGTAGTTATTGCCGGAGCCGGAGGAGCTTCAAGGGCTATCTCATTTTATGTTGCAAAATATGGTGCCAGCAACCTTACAATATTGAATAGGAATGTCGAAAAGGCACAGAACTTGGCGAATGATGTTAATGAATCAGGTTTAATTGATGATGTCAAATCAGATTCAATCGAAGAGATTAACAATTGTATCGGTGATGCTGACATCTTGATTGATACAACACCCATTGGAATGCATCCTAACGTTGATGATGCTCCAATAGTGGGTGCAGAAGATATGCATGAGGATTTGGTCGTGTTTGATGCGGTCTACAATCCAAATGAAACAGTCCTTATAAATGAGGCCATAAAGGCAGGTGCCAAACCGGTTTATGGAATAAAAATGCTTCTTTATCAAGGTGCTGAAAGCTTTGAAATCTGGACAGGCAAGAAGGCTCCTGTTGACGTGATGGAAAAGGCATTGAGAAAAACACTTAATTTAGAATGATAATATGGATTTAATGTTTAATATTTCAGGTTTAACAAACGATGAGGAAGAGTTTTCCTCCTCCAAGAAGGATGTATTGAAATTTTTAAAGATAATTGGCGTTGACAGCAGATTCATTTCATACACTCCTCAAAAAATCTACATTAACAACTTGAGATTTTCAAAGTTTTCAAGAAAGCGTGAAGCTACCTTTAATAAGCAGTATCCTGAAATCGAAGTGGTCAGAAATAAGCTGTTCCAGAAAATATGCTCAAAGTCATCAAGGCATTTGGCACTGGAAATCGAGCCGAATTCCAGAATACTGGTGCCTGAAGACAATTTCATGATTGAACTCTTGTTGGAACCTTACACCAGAAAGTATGGTGTCGAATTAGTTCGTGATGGTGAATATGATTTAAAGGTCAATCCTATAATCCTTGATGATGAGGTAAATGGCATTTTTGAAGGTATCTTTAATGGTGAAGGATTGAATTTTAATCACCGTGATGATGAGATTTATCCTTTGGCCAACGTTTCACTGGAATGGATCAATTCATTTTTGGAAATGGATGGTCATGAATTGGTTGAAAACAAAAATAAAAATGAGTTAGCTACCTCATTTAGTGAATTCTTGGATGATGTAGCTCCCCAATATAAGGAAAATGTTGTTAAAGCATCTGAATTTATTGAAAAAAAATTAGAAGCTGAAAAGTGAAACCTGTTTATCGGTTTTCTTTTTCTCTTTCTTTTCAGTATTTTCTTCTTTATCTTTTTCTTTTTTCTCTTTAGGAGTTTCCTCTTTAACGGTTTCTTTTTTAGGTTCGCTTACTCCTGGGATTTCAAATGGCAATTCCTCTTCGGCTGAAGGTTCTTCCAATACTTCCTCTGGAATAACGTTTATCATTTGATTCTTGAGCTCTTCGGCACGTCTGTCACGTTCCTCGACTCTCATTTGAGCTTTTTGCTTTTCCATTTTAGTTATAACTTTTTTAGGTATTTTTCTCTTTCTGAATACTTTGATTAGTTTTTCAGTTTCTTTTTCATCGTCTTCATCGAAAAAGCCTAAAAAGTCGGAAATTTCCCATGCAAGTTCGTCATTTTGAAACATTATTTCAAGATATGGAAACATTGAGACTGCCACTCCGCTTGAAACGTGCATTTTTTCAAACATTCTTTCAGTGATTTTGTCGCGTAAATTACGTTTTCCACGGGTTCGTCCCATCAGTCCGAATGTTGATGGGGTCTGGATTTTTGTGAACTTCTTGTAGGTTTCATGCTTGGAGTTGCTCACTCCTATTCCCATGAAATCGGTTGCATATTTCCAGTAACCGTAGTTCCTGCTTCTGTTTGTTCTTCCGAAGAATATGTCTGCCTTTGATATGTAATCGTAAGCCTTCTTGATTTCATCCTTTTTCTTGTATTCTCTTGGAATGTTTTCAGCAATGTATTCCATGACAAGTGTAGGATCCTCCTCAATCCACATGGCTTCCTTCACATGTGCAGGGGTCTTGCTTTTCAAAACTGCAGTGATTGCATTGAATATGTCTGAACGGGTGTCCTTTGTAACCATGTTCTCCACATCGCTCACTTCCAGAATCTTGTCCTTGTCAGCAAGTGCCTGTAGGGTATTTATCGCTGACCTGACGTCTCCTTGGGATTTGACTGCAATCTCTTTTAAGGCTGCAGGTTCCGCTTCAACGCCTTCTGCTTGTGATATTTTTCTTAAAAGCGCTGAAATGGAGTTCCACCTTGACTTTTTCATCTTGATTACAGTACATTTTGGTTTGATGGATTGCAATCTTTTTGAATAGAAATCATTTGCTATTAAAATCATTGGATGGCGTGAATTCTTGATGATTTCACCAATTGCCCTCACTCCTCCACGGTCATTGGTTCCATGAATACCGTCAACCTCATCCATTATGATTAGTTTGTATTCGTCCCCAAACAGTGACCTGCTTGATGAGGACTCTCCTATTGTGCTTTTGATGACATCCTGTGAACGCTTGTCACTGGCATTCAGTTCAATGTGTTCTGAAAATTCCTTTGCAATAATGAGTGCTAATGTGGTTTTTCCAATTCCTGGAGGCCCAACTAAAAGCAGTGGAATCTGTGGATTGCCTTTTTTCCACTCGCCAACCCAATCCTGGATTATCTTAATCTCTTTTTTGTTGCCGACCACCTGTGACAGTTCCTGTGGCCGATATTTGTCAGTCCATAACATTTCTCTACCTTATAAGAAGTGGGTTAAGAGAGCTTCAAGTTGTATTCTTGGATTTGCTCCTTCTCTTATTCTAAAATCACATTCAGCTATTGCTTCAATTAAATCCATGTAAATGCCAGCATCCATTTTGCCGTCAAGAGCTCTTTTTGAAACATCTTTGTAAATTTGGGTAACCATGTCTTCTCCGCTGGTTCCCTGAAGCACCATTGTGTCCCTTAGGATGGTACGTGCGCCCATGAAGTCACCCATGAGTGCCTTGTTTATCATGTTTCCGATGTCTTGTGGTTTTGCTTTTGAAACGACCTCATAAACGGAATCTTCGGTAATTGCCTCTCCTTCTGAAGCGGCTGCCTGAAGGACGTTCACTGCCTTACGCATGTCTCCTTCAGCAAAATAGACTATGCTGTCCAGTCCCTCATCGGTGTATTCAAATCCTTCATTGCTGCAAATGAATTGCAGACGTTCCTTGATTTCTTCCCCTTTAAGTGGGGCGAATCTGAATATCGCACATCTTGATTGGATAGGATCAATGATTTTTGATGAATAGTTACATGAAAGTATAAATGAAGCGGTTTTAGTATACATTTCCATTTCACGACGAAGAGCATGCTGTGCGTCTTTTGTCATGTTGTCTACTTCGTCCAGGAATATTATTCTGAATGGAGCGCCTACCGGCTTTAATCTACAGAAGCTTTTGATACGGTCCCTTACTGTATCGATTCCTCTTGCATCGGATGCATTCAATTCCAAAAAGTTTTGTCTCCAGTATTCTCCTAGAATGGATTTCACTAGTGCTAAGGCTGTGGTTGTTTTACCGACACCTGCAGGACCGGTAAACATTAGGTTAGGCATACTGTTTTCGCCCACATACTTTTCTAATCTTGTTACAATCTGCTTTTGGCCTACAATGTCTTCTAATTTTTGTGGTCTATATTTTTCTACCCATGGTCCGCTCATTTAATCACCATTTTATTATGATAATAGTTATGTTTGATGTAGTTAAATTATTTTTTGCAATGTCGTCAACTTAATTTTTGATTTCATGTTTTTTCCTGGTTTTTATGTTGGTTTGTAGTTGATGTTGAATTTTCGTTGTATTTTCTTGTTTCTGGTTGTTGTTGGATTTTTG
>NZ_JAGAXX010000031.1 GCF_017940815.1 Methanobrevibacter sp. | reverse complement strand
GAGTTCTTACGATTTTTTGTGTGTAATTACGGTTGATTTTACATGTTTTACCTATTCCAAATTCTTTGACTAGGTTTTCACGGTAAATACTGTATTCTAATGTTTTGTTGAATACATAACCGGCTGCCCGTAAATTGAAATTCAATTCCCCTTCTAAATCCTCATCAGGGACAAACTCAATCTTATCGGTCAAAATAAAAGTTTTATCAACCATATTATATTCCTCACACTTTTTTAGACAAAGATCTCATTAATTTTTTTGATTAATTTCAAAAAAATGTTTTCTTTTCTTATAACAACTTATATACATTTATAATAAATAGAGTTTATCTAAGAGCATTTGGAAAGTAATACAGCATATTTTTTATTTTACAAAAAAAATTCTAAAAATTCAACAACACTCTTAAAAGTGCAATTCATCTCCGGCTTAAAGAAGCCGGAGAATTCTTGCACAATAATGTTAAAATCATGATCACGGGCATATTGTGATAAATGACTGGTATATGACAATAGGAATGGGCCGAATCCCATAGTAACCGGCATGCAGGCTTCAAAGGCATCCACATAAGTCACATCCAGTTTTCTGATAAGATTTATGTCGCGCTGAACCATATTCTTGATATAGGCCTTATTGATGATTGTCAATTTTTTCCCGTTTTGGGCAAAAAGCATGTTATGTGTCAGAGAACCTGAAATGGCAGCTATCTCATTAGCGTTTCTGATTATTTCTATCTGCTCGTCAAGGGAGTGCTCTTCCGGGTATATGACTTTATAGCCATTGGATTTGAATAGATTTTCAATTGACTCTTCACCGATTTCCTTTTCCTTGGCTGTGGGAAAATGCAGTCTGGAAAAATAAACCTTGTCATAGGTTTTTCCGGTAGCTTTAATTTTATCCGCCACATGATCAAAGGTGTCCAAATAGGAATCTGAAAAATAACTGTTTGTCTGATAGGAACATTCGGGAACAATGACTTTTCTGAATCTTGTAATTTCATTGACAAACATGGTGTTTTCATTATTGATTCCCAAAAGTTCCAGGAATCGGAAAATATTCGGGTGCAAGTCCAGTTTCTGATTTTCCTTTATAAAAAAAGCATATTTTATGTCCCGGTTTTCATACCGGTTGACAATCCATAATCTTGTGGCGAAATCCACAATGAAATGGCCCCAATGATCTTGAATGAATCCCAGATAAACAACTTCCTCATCAATATAATCCACATTTTCACAGTCAAACTCATATCCGTGATTGACATAGCTTTCCAAAATTCGGTCCTCTTCTTTTTGAGGATATGAAATCACGCCCGCTCTTGAAAGAATTGCTGATTCATTAATGTAATTCATATTCTCGTCAACAACCCCTCCACAGCCAAAAAGATGATTCGGTTTATATATTAAAGGTAAAATGTATGCATTGTCCAATTCTATTATTTTAAGGTCATCCCTCTTGTCTATCTCTTCGCTCATTATCCTTTTATAGATTTCTTTATCAAATGGGTATGAATATGGAAATTCTGTCAAAATTATTACCCCTTACATTAATATGGTATGATTAATGTTAGTTTTTGGGATTTATTCAATATATATTTTATTGGTGATGGTTTTTTAGGGATTAAACCCATTTGATTTTATAGTATAAATGTCCGTCTCCTGCACTGTTTCTTAGTTTGCAGAAATTCCATCCTTTTTTACCAAAATCATCAGGATAGTCGGTATGATACAGGCGGAATATGTGTCCACCTTTCTTTTTAGTGGTGTCGTATATTTTATCTCCATAATATTTTGAATCTTTCTTGTTTTTCTTAAGTTTTGCCTTGTATTTGTGGCCTTTATATTTGAATTTGGCCTTATAATATTTTTTAACCTTCTTGATTTTTGCAACATGCTTTGCCTCAACAGGCTCGCAGGCGAATGCGCAAACCATGCCCACTATGAAAATTGCTAAAATCGCAAGGATCAGTAGTTTCTTATTCATTTTATCTCCTCTTTTTTTCTGAAAGATTTTTTCTTGTAAAAAAAATACTTGTCGTTATATGTTATATTGGCACTACTGATTTATATCCTTTTAACCACAATATTATAATAATGGTGAAATTATGGAGAAAAATAAGATTATACTCATCGGATTGATTGTTGTCATTGTTGTTGCAATTGCGGCGGTGTTTGGATTCATGATGCTGTCTCCGCAAAAGGAAGCATCAGAATTGATGATAACAAGCAATTCAACTATTTACAGTGGAGATAATGTCTCCGTTGAATTGAAGGATTCGGGCAAAGCACCAATCGCCAACGAGTTCGTCAACATTTTGGTTTGCGATTCAACAGGTAAGGTTGTCACAAATGAGACTGTTAGGACAAATTCAAGTGGAAATGCCAATCTGGCCTTGAGCCTTGATGAAGGAAGCTATGACGTTACCGTCAGCTTTGGGGGAAATGACAACTTCACTGGAAACAACACTTCCCAAAACATTGAAATCAAGGAGGAACCTGTGGAAATACAGCAGACATCAAGTTCTCAGCACACTAGTCAATCCTCATCTTCAAAAAGCTCTTCTGACAGTTATGGTCCGGAAGTTGACTCTGGAGGAATCACACGTAAGGAGGCTAAAAAGTATGGTTATACCTACACTTCAGAGCATGGTGGTCACTATATAGGATCAAATGATGCATGGGATGAGGAAGCAGGAGTTTATCATGATTAATGGAGGAATTAGATGAAAAGAAAATATTTGATTATTTCATTGGTTTTGTTTGTATTCTTGGTGTCTGTCACTTCTGTCTGTGCACAGGACAATGGTACAGACATTATGGGTCAGGTCGTTGATGATGAGAATGTAATGGCCGTAAGCAATGAGGATGAAAAGCTGGAGAAAACCTACTTCTATGATGCCAATGTGGACGAATCATATGTGGATGACACGGTCGTAACTCATAATGTGGTGAAATATTACGGGGATGAAGACACAAAATTCAAGGTTAAGGTATATGATGAGGATTACTATCCTGAAGAGGGAGTGTATGTATCATTCCGTATTGACTTTGGAAACTATAAGGAAAAGACAACCAACAGCAATGGAATTGTATACTTCCCATTGAACTATGATGTAGGTGAGCATTCTGTTGAAACATACATCGAGTCAGACGATGGCAGAAGCTACTGGAGCGCAGACAATACGGTAACAATCAAATCCACAATACCAACAAAGGAGCTTGTGAAGTATTCGACAAGCCATAAGAAGTTCAAAATCAGGTTCCTGGACACCAAGGGCCATGCCCTTAAAAACAAGGTTGTGAAGATCAAGAAGAACGGCTACTGGTACAAGTTCAAGACCAACAGCAAGGGATACATTAAAATCCGAAGCACATTCAAGGTCGGAAAACACAAGATAACTGCCTACAATCCTGTTTCCAAGGAGAAAAGAAAGATTTCCGTTGTGGTCTTGAAGAAGGGAACTCACAAGGTCAATGTGAAGTTTCACAAATCGGAATCTGGTGCAGGGGTGAAGAAACTGAAGAATGGTGATGGATTGTATACAATCTATTCGACAAAATATGGACAATATTATCCTGGAGCTTATGTACAAGGGTTTTCCAGTGGAATTGAACTTCCAAAACACACAAAAATCATAAAGGCCAAATTCTTCTTCAAGAACAAGAAGACCGGAAAGGTCATCACCAAGACATCCAAGAATGGAGGCTATGCAATCAATGTAAATCTTGTAAACGGCTACATTCCGTATAAGGTCACTGTCTGGTATAAGGACAAAATCAAGGCTTAAACATTTAAATAAAATCAGTCATCCCCTTGATGGCTGATTATTCAATTATTTTTATTCAAATCGCCTTATGGCATTTATTTTTTACGCTATATTTATATATCTCTCGTGATAAACCTTCAATCATAATTCCAATAGGGAGGGATTATGGAAATGAAGTTTAAAAAGAGCTTTTCAACATTAATATTGCTCCTTTGCGTTCTGTTCACCATGACCTGTGCCTTTGCAGGTGATGTGAATGACACAATGGCGGTCAGTTTGGACAATTCGCAAATGGAAATGTCACAAGATGATGAGAACAGTGAAGTCATTTTCGCTGATGAGACTCAACCAATCGGTGAAACTGATGATGGAACATTTGCAGCTTTGGAAAGCAAAATCTATGCGGGCTACGGTTCAACAATAACATTGGAAAACAATTATACATATGAAGGTTTTGGATACACCAACGGAATCCCGATTGTTGACGACATTACCATTGACGGTAAAGGTCACACTATCGATGCCGACGGCAAGGCAAGAATATTCGATGTTCAGTATGGTGACGTGACACTTAAAAACATAGTTTTCAAAAATGGATATCAAAGCTTCTTTTTCGGAGGGGGAGCTGTTCGCGTTAAGACAATTGACTGTGTTATTGACAACTGCACATTCATTGACAATTCAGCCCCTAAAGGAGGAGCCATTGAATATCAGGGAGGATGGAACAATGTGACTAACTGCACTTTCATAGGCAACTATGCCGAACAGGGTGGAAGTGCCATATATTTGGGTACCGCCAATTGCATGTCAATTTCAAGATGCCTGTTCATAGGAAATGACATTGTAGGATCTCAGGCTGATTCGTCTAAAATCAATAACAACATTTTCATCTTTTCAGGTGCTTCTTTCGACTTTACATTCAATCTCGACTTAAACAACAACTGGTTTGGAAACAATGCTTATTATTATGATGAAGCGCCACAGGATAACATTAACGCCTGGCTGTTTTTAAATGCAACAGCTGAACCTGATGAAATTCCACTTTCAGGCACTTCAGATGTCACATTCAAGCTGTACTTATATAACGCATCTTCCGGTAAAGTCTTAGACTATGACAATTCCCTGTTGCCTGAGTTTCTCATGACACTCTTTGCCTCCAACGGGAAACTCAGTGATTATGAAAACGTCACCCTCGGCCAAAAAGTCCAGTTCACAGGAACCGCTCTTGGAGTTGGAACAGTCAGTGTGGTGATGGATGATTATTCATTTGAAATTGAAATTCCAATCACACAGATGAAAACAGAGATTGCAGCCGATGACGTAACCTCCTCATACAATGACAACAAAAACCTTGTCATAACCTTAAAGGACGCAAACGGCAAGCCTGTGGCAGGAGCTAGCATAAGCGTTGACTTGAAAGGTGTTAAAAAATACACAACCGATGCAAAAGGACAGGTTAAGGTGTCAACCAAGGGCCTTGCTCCGGATAAGTATGTGGCAAAGATTGCATTTGCGGGAAATGACAACTATACTGCATCATCAAAAGAGGTTAAGGTCACAGTCAACAAACTGGCATCAAAAATAACCGCCAAGGTAAAAACCTTCAAAACCACTGTTAAAACCAAGAAATTCACTGTAACATTGAAGGATGAGACCGGTAAATCAATCAAAAAAGCCCAAGTTACATTGATAGTCAACGGTGAGACATACAAGGCCACAACCAACAGCAAGGGCAAGGCGACCTTCAAGATTGCCAAGTTGACCAAGAAGGGAACCTACAAGGCAACAGTCACATTCAAGGGTGATGCATACTACAAGAAGGCAACCAAGAAAGTGAATATTAAGGTCAAGGCAGCCTTCAAGACAGTTTCCAAAGGAAGCAAGGACAAGGCAACAGCCAAAAAGATTCAAAGGGCACTGAAAAAGAACGGATACTATCTGTCATACAAGGGCCACTACCTAATGGTTGACGGAATCTACCATGACTGCACTGTCAGGGCCGTCAAGCAGTTCCAAAAAGCCAATGGACTGAAAGTGACCGGTAAGGTTGACGAGAAAACAGCATTGAAACTTAAAATAATTTAATGGATGACTATCATCCATCTTTTTTCTTTTTTTAGACACTTCCATTGCCTGAACTCTGATGAAGTGGGATTTAAGCAAATTCATCTTTAATCTCATGATTTTTGAATGTAATTTATTTACAGTCAAAATCCAGGAGGATTTCTCACAGACTCTCCAAGCGCAGAGCAGGTAAAGGCGATTGGAAGAAAGCTGAACGGGGCAGGCGGAAAGGACCTTATGCTCAGGGCGCATGGAATCTTTTCAGCAAATGCGCCGGGTCCGGGATTGGCCCGTAACCTGGAGAGGGTATGGGACGGCATTGGAAGTTGGAGTGGATAATTCTTGTTATTATTCAATCAACGGTTAACATCCTGTAACTGATAGGATTAATGTTTAAGTTATATGATAATCGTTTAAGAAAAAAAGAAAAAATTGGAGGATTTGATCCTCTGGAATAGATTATTGGTACATGTTTAGTCTTACTTTAGTCACTGGTTTTTTGTGGCCGAGCTTGTTGCACACTTTCCATGTTTTGGTGTTTTTGGCAACAGTGTTCCAGCCTTTATAAACAGGGCTTTGACTTGGTCCTTTCCAGACAGTGGCAATGTATTTGCCCTTTTTGCCTTGGTAGTCCCCAGTGCTTCTTTTGTATTTGCATTTTACTTTAACTTTCTTTTTACCGTCTTTTATGGTGACAGTCAATGATTTCTTTCCCTTATATTTCTTTGCGTGGGCAGGTTCTGCAAATGTGACGCTTAAAGTCATTCCGACAATGAATATTGCAAGAATCGCCAGTACGATTTTTGTTTGTCTGTTCATGTTTATTCTCCTTTATTTTAGTGATGTAATTTTACTTTGGTGACTGGATGGTGCCTGTTGTGTTCAGCACCAGTTTTGGCCCAGTCTTCCATTCCGCCGTTTGTTGCTGAAGTCCACCATCCTTTTTTACCAAATTGCATGCCATTCTTTTTCTCGTAGAATACGGATACGTCGTATCTTTTACCATTTTTATATTTATGTCCTAAATATGATTTATAACCTTTTTTATATTTGCATTTAACTTTAATGGTCTTTTTACCATCTTTCACTTTTACAGTGATGCTTTTTTTATTCTTATATTTCTTTGCGTGGGCAGGTTCTGCAAATGCGACGCTTAACGTCATTCCGACAATGAATATTGCAAGAACGGCCAATACAATTTTGGTTTGTTTGTTCATAGTTTAACCTCATCTTATTAACATATTATATTTATATTGCATGTGCTTTTAAAGTTTCTCTTTTTGGTTATAGCATGAACATTTGAGCAGATTTTTTCTTCTGAGGTGTTTTACTAGCTTATTGTTCATTTTTAACTTATATATTGTGATAGTTTCTGGACATTGAATAAAAAAATGTGCTTTTCATGGGATTTATGGAAATAAAAAAAGATTGTGGTGATGGGTTTTAAAAACATTTAATCATTTGGGTATATCTATCTGATTGAAGAGGTTTTCTTCAGATACCATAATTATAATATTTTCATTGTTTTCATTATATGAAAATGCGGCGCCTCCATCTTCAAATCTGTTCAGATAACCGTCCCTTTCATATTTTGTTTCTTTAGTGCCTCCAAGGCTTGCCAACATGACATTCCCATCATCGTTGGTTGATATTGGCATAACCAGAATCTGGATATATTTTCCATCTGGGGTGTCCCAATACTTATTGGTTCCAGCAAATTGTTTATCATCGCTTTTTTCATCATTCAATTTGAAATCAGCAGGTATGTTTAATGTGATGTCGCCAACACTAATTTCTTGCTTTTCAACAGTCTGGTTGATGATTGTTTGACCTAGGAAAAGTAAAACAATCAGGGCAATAATCACAACCGGTATTATAAGTAGTTTTTTATTTTTAAGGATACTTTCCTTTTCTTTCAGTCTCCATCCGCACTCTTCACAGAAATTTCCACTTTTATCAATGTTTGATCCGCAGTTTGGACATAAATGACTGTTTATTCTAGTTCCGCATTTGGTGCAAAATTCAGCATTCTCTTTAAGTTTCGCACCACATTCAGTACAGTATTCATCCATAAAATCCCTCTAATCTAAGCTGTATGTTGAGTCTATCTCAACGGAATTCAACATCTTCTTCATGACTTCCTCGTTTCCTCCGATTATGTCGACTTTCATTCCTCCAACTTCACGAATCATATAAAGGCCATCTTCACCATTGGCATCTCTGTAGATGCTGATGTCTCCGTCTTGTCTGTCAAGGATAAAGGATGACGGTGCACCTTTGCCGATTGTGGTTGAAAATGTAATTGTGAATGCATCATGGGAATATTTTCCCGTATTCTTGTACATTACAAATCCTCCAACGCCATAATCAGGCAGTGAATTGCTTTCAACAAAGTTGGAGCCTACTGGAACAAGCATGGTGATTCCTCCGAAATCCTTGTTTCCCAGGGGGATGTCATTACTTGTAAACGCTCCGCTTAAAAGCAATCCTACAAGAATTATTATTCCAATGCCTAAAGCAATTATTATTTTGTGCTCTTTTTTGATTGAAGCAGTTTTGGGCTTGAGACCTTCTCCACATTTGCTGCAGAATTCTTCATCTGCTTCAATTTCGTTTCCACATTTTGGACAACAATTATTTGTTTTCGTTTCTAATTTTTCTCCACATTCTGGACAAAACTTGGCATTGTTTGTTATTTTTGTGCCACAATTTGTACAGTATTCCTCCATCAGTTCACCTCTAAATGAATATATATTTGTAATAATTTATATCTTTTTAAACACAATGTGCAATCTGAAATGAAAATTTTTTACTAGTTAACGATCGACATTTTTTAATATTTGGTTATATATAAAATGTATTAATCAAGTCAATATTGTTTTGGATGTGTTTTTATGTCTGAAAATGTACAGGTAGGTTCGTTTTATAAATATTTGATAGATCAAGGATATTATTTTGACAAGGAATTAATTGAAAATTATCTTTTATCCTTAAAAGTTAAGCCATTTGAAATACTTACTGGAAATTCTGGTACTGGTAAAACAAAATTATCTCAATTATTTGCCTTATTTTTAATTAATGATGTGGGAAATAATTCTCCTAAAGTTATTGAACATGGAAAATATTTTAAAGTAAAAGCTAAAACTAATTATTCCTCTTGGAAAAGTATGGGTTGGACTGTTGCAAAGGACGATTTTGAAAAAATATTGCCTATTAGGAATTGTGAAGTTAATTTTGATTTATTAGTTGATGACATTCCTGCAGAAGGGCATATTGATATAGTTTGTCAGTTATATTATTCAAATACTAAATTACAGCAGTATTTTAAAAAGTTATATGAAAAAGACGACAAGATGATTGTTGACATGTTTGTTAATTGTTCTGATATTAAAAAAATATCTGATGATTATGAACCAACTAATGGATCAATAATTTTAACTCAAAAAGCTAATAAAACTGCTGCAAAAGATAGGCAGTGGATGTTAAATTCTTCTTTTTTTAAATATCTTCCATTTAAAAATGGTTATATTAACTGTGAAATTATGGTGGATGATTTCACATCTGATGCCAGATTTAGAGTCTTGCCAAGATTCACATTTAAAAACAATCCAAGACTGCAATCTTATTTAAATACAAACATGGGTAAAGAAGTAAAGATAGAACTTAAAATTGATAACTTTGATTTTGAAGGTTTTGTTCCTGAATTTAACTGTGACAAATCTAAAGAAAAAACAGAAACAACTTTACTGGAATATGATAAAAAAGATCCAAGATATCAAATAGTTCCAGTTGGAGCTAACTGGACAGATAACACTAACATTGTTGGATATTATAATGTAATCACAGAGGGTTACCAATCAACCCCTGCATATGAATTAATTAAACAAGCTCAAAAAGACCCTGAAAATCCTTATTTCCTAATATTAGATGAGATGAACCTTTCTCATGTTGAACGATATTTTGCTGATTTCCTTTCAGCTATTGAAAGCGGTGAAGAAATTCCATTATATGGTAATAACCAAACCTTAAAACTTCCAGATAACCTATTTATAATCGGAACTGTTAATGTTGATGAAACAACATACATGTTCTCTCCAAAAGTATTGGACAGAGCTAACACTATCGAATTTGAGACCGTATCCGCATGGAATTATATGTCTTCAAGCAATAACTCAGGTGATTTCGAGGGAGACATTGGTTATCTTCAAGATCCTTTAAGAGATTCGGATATTTCAAATTTAAATATTGAAGATTTAAAAGATATTTTTTCAGGAATCACTTTTGAAGGGGATAATCTATGGGATACTTTGGCTATGGAGCTTACTGCTTTTCAGGAAACTCTTAAAGGTTCAGGTTTTGACTTTGGTTTTAGAGTAATCAATGAGATTTTAAGATTCATGGTCGTTGCATGGAGATATGAAAACTCCCCAAGAGAATGGAATAACTGGGTGAGATACTTTGATGCTCAAATCAAGCAAAAAATACTTCCAAAACTTCACGGGTCTGAAAAAGCTATTGGTAATGTTTTAACTAACTTATTTAACATTTGTTTGATTGACAGGAATAATAATGAAAATCCTAAAAATACAATTGTCAATAAGGATGATTGCAGATACTACACTTCAGCTTTAAAGCTAAAAGACATGGCTAAAGTATTGTCTGATCAAAGATATGTTTCATTTATTAATTAAGATTTAAATGATTGAGCAAAATGTTATTATCTATTTAACTGATGAAGATTCAATTGATTTAGGAACATTAACAGTAAGTTCACTAGATTACGTTGGGAATGATAAATCCAATATTAATATTTTACATTCCATAACATTAGATAATGTTCCGATTGTTGATGAACCAGATAATCAAACTCCTATTCAGTATTGTCCAGATATTGGGGCTAATTTTGCCAAGTTAATGTTTTTAGAAGAAACTGAATATCAGATATTATTCGAATCAAATGATGCCAAAGCTAGTTTTGATGTATTATATTCATTAACTAAAATAAATGACAATCATTTTAAGCCATTTAGATTTGAATTAGGAGACAATAAACAATATAAAATTGCTGGAACCCTTAATTTTAGAAGTTATGTTGGTAAATCATTTTTGGATGTTAGAAAAGAGGGGATCAATTCAGTTAAAATTCCAATTGAAGTCAGGTCTAAAAAGATAGATTACTTTAATCAATACTCTGCAATGATAGCGGATTTATCACAGCATTCATTAAGTTTGATATTTGAAGTCAACTCTCCATTATATCAGGAATTTGAGCTTGATTATCGCCAAAAAGAAACATATTATGAAGATTTCATGTTTTTGGAGTATCTGTTTAGAGAAGATAATTTACCCTCAATATTTGAGTATTTATCTAAAAACTTACATTCGCAACTTAAAAACAATATTGAAACGATTCATATTTCATTCGCGTCAAATGTTAATCAATATACTTTAAAAAACATTATTTCAAAACCAAATAAATTATCCAAATCCAAAGCGGACTTTGAAATAGTTCGCAAGTTAAAAGGTTACATTCCCTTGGAAATTGACCAAACAAAACATGAGGATATCATTGACATTCCAGAAAACAGATTTTTCAAATACTTTTTAGAGTTAATTCAAGATTTGGTTGAAAAATTACTTGAAAATTCAAAGGAAGGTTACATTAACGATAAACTATTGTCATTTAGGGATGAAATCGAGTATTATCTCTCAAATAAATTCTTCAATCATATTTCAACAATGGAATATGTTCCATTTAACTCACAGATTCTGCAGAAAAAAGAAGGTTACAGAGAAATTTTCCAATACTTCCTAATGCTTGAATTTTCATTCAGATTGAGTTGGGATGAAATCAACAATCAATTCAAAGGATTTGAAAAGAAATTATCAGAATTATATGAATACTGGTGTTACTTTAAGATATTGAAAGTTTTAAATGATTTAAGTGTTAAAAAAATTAGTTTCGAAGATGTATTTAAGATTAACAAGGATAACTGGTCAATAAGTATTAAAAAGGGAGTTCAGTCTAGAAAAAGGTTCTATTTGAATTTATATGAACATGATATTGAAATCGAGTTATTTTACAATTTGAGATTTTCAGATGGTTCACAATATAGATCATATTCATTGGCATTTAAACCGGATTATACTTTACTTGTTAAAATAAATGGTGAGATTAATTATATTCATTTTGATGCTAAATACCGTTCTGAATTGGAAATAGTTAATTTTTATGAAACTATCAATTCTGATAATGAATTGGATAAGGAAATTGATGAAAGGGATGCTCTTGAAGAAAAGGAATATGTTTTCAAGGATGGGGATATTTACAAAATGCATACTTATAAGGATTCAATTTTGATGACTGAAGGGTCATATGTGTTATATCCTGGAAATAAGACTAAACAATTCTTTCAGACAAATACAATAATCCCGTCTGTAGGTGCATTTTCTTTAACTCCTGGAAATGATGATGTTGAAGAAAATAATCTGGAAGTATTTATTAAAGAAGTTATTAAGACTTTATTGTATAATCAAGGTTTAATTACATTAGATTTTGACAGTTTGAATTATTAAACTATATAACGTAAGCTGCCCTATATTTAACCAGGAGAATATTAATCATGAAAACTTTAAATGTTGTTGCAGCCATTATCAAAAAGGACAATAAAATCCTTGCAACCAAAAGGGGTTACGGTGAGTTCATTAACATGTGGGAATTTCCAGGCGGAAAAATAGAAAACTCAGAAACAAAAGAAGAAGCACTAATTAGAGAAATTAAAGAAGAACTCGACTGCACAATAAAACCTACTAAATTTGCCTTAGATTTAGAATACCAATATCCTACTTTTTATCTCAAAATGTCCTGCTATGAATCTATCATCGAAGAGGGAACCCCAAAACTTCTAGAACACAACGATGCCAGATGGCTCACTAAAAATCAATTAGATGAGGTCAACTGGATTCCCGCAGACCTTCAAATCATTGACTACTTAAAAGAAACAATGGAGGATTAATATGGTAGACCAAAGAATAGAACTTGCAAAACAAAAACTAACCGAACTTGAATCCAAGCTTGAAAAGGTCAAAGGATCTCCAAGAGAAGAGGAATTTCAAATTCAAGTGGACAAACTCAAAGAACTAATTAAACACCTTGAAGAACAACAATGAACATTGAAGACATTCTAAATGGGGCCAGAACGGCGTTCATCGACAGCGACTACAACTCCAGTTCTGACTTTAGGCCCAAGCTGCTGTACAATGACAATGAGAATAAGGTCATCAATTCCATCAAGGATGAGCTTAGGGAATGTGAGGAGTTCATATTCTCATCTGCATTCATCACAATGGGTGGAATCACACCACTCCTAGAGGACTTTATCTATCTTGAAAAGCACAACATCAAAGGTAAAATCCTTACAACTGATTATTTATACTTTACAGAGCCTAAGGCATTAAAAAAACTGCAATCATTCAACAACATTGAGGTTAAATTGTATTCCCAGGAAAATGAGGGTTTCCACACCAAGGGATACATCTTCAAAAACAATGATTCATACAAGGCGATTGTTGGAAGCTCAAACCTGACCATGAATGCATTATCAGTCAACAAGGAATGGAACATTGAGTTCACCTCCCTGAATGAGGGGGAGATGCTCACAGATTTAATAAACGAGTTTGAAACTCTCTGGCAGGAAGCAGACGATTTAGGAGATGTCCTTCCTGAGTATGAGAAAATCTACAATGACAACAAGAACTTCAAGGAAATCCGCAAAATCACCAAAAAGCTAAAGGACACTCACATCAAGGATTTGACTCCAAACATCATGCAGGAGGAGTTTCTCTCAAACCTAAGAGATTTGATAAAACATGGCGAGAACCGTGCAATACTGGTTTCAGCCACAGGTACAGGTAAGACATATGCTTCAGCATTTGCGGTAAAGGATTTTAATCCTAAAAGATTTTTATTTTTGGTTCATAGGGAGCAGATTGCAAAGCAGTCAATCAACGCCTACAAGAACATTTTCCCGAATCATGAGGATTTTGGTCTCGTTTCAGGAACAAGCAAGCAATTCAATAAAAACTATGTCTTTGCAACAATCCAGACAATGTCAAAGGATGACATTTTCACCCAATACGACAGGAATCATTTTGACTATATCATAATCGACGAGGTGCACAAGGCGGGTGCTTTAAGCTATCAAAAGATTTTCCAATATTTCCAACCGAAATTCTGGCTTGGAATGACCGCTTCACCTGAACGTACCGATGGCTTCAACATATACGACCTATTCGACAACAACATTGCCCATGAAATCAGATTGCAGGAGGCATTGGAAGAGGATTTATTATGTCCGTTCCACTATTTTGGAATAACTGACGTTGAGTTTGAGGACAATACAATCGATGATGATTTTACAGACTTCAATTTATTAGCTTCCGAAAAGCGTGTCAACTATCTTCTGGAAAAGTCTGACTTTTACGGATATTCAGGAGACAGAAGAAAGGCACTTGTGTTCTGTTCACGCAAAAAAGAGGCGGAACTTTTAGCAAAAGAGTTCAACAAGCGTGGATATGCATCACAATTCCTGAGCGGTGACGACTCACAGGAAAAGCGTCTTGAGGCAATCGACAGGCTAACAAATGACGACAATCCACATAATCTAGAATTCATATTCACGGTAGACATCTTCAATGAGGGTGTTGACATTCCAGAAATCAACCAGGTGCTGTTGGTGAGACCTACAGAATCTCCAATCATCTTCATCCAGCAGCTCGGAAGGGGACTGAGAAAGTACCAGAACAAGGAATATGTTGTCATATTGGACTTTATCGGAAACTACAAGAACAACTTCATGATTCCTATTGCACTTTCAGGGGACAGGTCCTATGACAAGGATAAAATCAGAAAGTATCTTATGGAAGGAAACAAGATAATTCCAGGAGCTTCATCCATCAACTTTGATGAGATTTCACGTAAGCGTATATATGAGTCAATCAACAACACTTCCTTCTCAAGAAAGGCACTGTTTAAGGAAAAGTACAATCAATTAAAATACAAGTTGGGAAGAATCCCTTCATTATATGACTTCGCAATCAACGCAGAATTCAATCCTGAACTTATCCTAAATCACAAGGACTATCCGACTTACTACACATTCCTAAAGGATATCGATGACGACTACAATCGCGAGATTTCAGATGGGGAACTCGACTCATTGAAACTGATTTCAAAAAAACTCTTGAAGGGTATCAGGCCTCATGAGCTAATCATTCTCGAATGTCTAAAGTACAACAAGTATTTCACTGTTGGACAAATTGAGAAATGTTTAAAAGATAATTTTGGTTTGGAGAATCAATTCGACTCAGTCAGAGGAGCAATCAACTTCTTGAGCCTGAACTTTTACTTGAAGGAGAAAGGCGAAGGTTATCAGGCAAACACTATTACAAACGTGGTCGGTAATCCCGTCAATCTTTTCTTTAACTATGATGATGATGTCTTTAAAAACCTAAAAAACAACAAGGATTACAAGTTTGAAATATCTGACCACTTCAAAGCAAGCCTGTCAAATCCTGCATATTACGATCACCTGAATGACGCATTGAAATATGCATTCCACAAGTATGAGACAGTATATAAGTCAGACGACTCATTCAAGCTCTATGAGAAATACTCTCGTGAGGATGTTTTAAGAATTCTCAACTGGGACTACTTCATGAACGGACAGAACATTGGAGGGTACAAGATAAAGTACAATACTTGCCCTATATTTGTCACATACAACAAGTCAGAAGACATTTCAGAGACAATCAACTATGCTGACCATTTCATTGATAAGAACACATTCTCATGGATGAGTAGAAACAATCGTAGAACATCATCACCAGAATTGGAACCTTTGATTAACTATACTGACTTGGATGTTGAGCTATTCATTCAGAAAAATAATGATGAGGGTATAGAGTTTTATTATATTGGCAAATTAACTCCACTTAAATACAAACAGGTTTTTAGAAACATTAACGACAAGGATCAGCCTATTGTCAATTTCACATTTGAAATTTTAAGTGAAGTTAAAGACGAGCTTTACAGCTACTTTGTCAAGGATTAGTTTTCGTAATCTTAATAATGTTGCATATTATGTACGTAAATCGAATCTCTAAATATGATTCCTAAAAAAATAGATAGTTGTGCTTCCAGTATTTCATTTCCGGTAGCAACATTTCAATTTAATGATGATTGCAGATTTCTGCAGGTATGGTTTTTTGGTGATTAACTTTATCAATCGAGTTTTTTCATTTCGTCTCTTTTATTTCTTTCTTCTTTGATTATTTCATTACCTTCTTCACTCGTATAAATTTTCATAATCCAGTATCCTATCATATTTCTATCACTCTTATATTTTTTGTAAAATGGTTTTGGGCAAAATTGAATGTCATTTTGCCCCCTCCCAAATAATATTGTATTTAGGGAAATAACAATGATTTTATTTGGAGGAAATTGCTGTGAATAAATTCACAATACCTGAGGTTGAAATTTTTCCACGTTGCGTGGACGTCTTCATACCTCTTTATTAGGTATATTGAAGGCATTATATAAAGTTTTTCGAATGTAAGTGCTTACTTGCATTTAAAATGCTAAAAAAAGAGATTATTAATCTTATTTTAAAAAAATAGCATAGACTTGGCACATATTTTTAACACAGTAAAATGTTGGTTGTTGATGTGGTTTGGTGTCTAAAATAAGTTACGTATATTATGTCCTATAAGGTTCGTCCACTGAATGTTTTAAGTTAAATAAGTTGTTTATGATTAGAATATTGCTTTAATATTGTAAAATTACTCTTAATAATTCATTTATTAAATGATTTACTTTTTATTTTTAAAATAAAGGTTTATAATTTATATAAATTAATATAAACGAATTTAAAGATTGTTATGTTGCATCAATTCATAATCATCCAAAAAGTTTTTTGTCCGCACCGTCTGATATAAACTTTGGAATTTTTAACAGGAGCTTTGAAGATTATGAATTAATTGCAGGTTTTGATTCATTTTGGATTTTGAAAGCTAAAGGATTGCATAAACAGTTATTATATGAGTTAAATATGTATTCAAGAATCATTTCAGAGGCTTCACTTGAAGATTGCCTTTCTAGATATGCAGATTCGAAAATTATTAATAAAATGCACGATATCAAGTATGGGAATCAATTATTAAATTATATAAATAATAAAAACATAAATGATATACATATGTAAAAAGGAGTATGTTTCTATGGCTGATAATACAAATACTGCAGAATACTATTGCAAGAAGCTTCCTAGTCCTGAAGAAATAGAGCTCGCTCGCAAAAGGCAAGAAGACCCAAATATTCTGTCAGGTAAGGATAAGGTTTATGCATGGTATAAAATTATGGGTATGGAAATCGAGTATGATGAGATTTTTGCAGATTGAGGAATTTCAATACTGGGGGCATCTTATGCTCAATTCTCTTCATTAACTTGTGGGAATTTTAGCCCTCATAGAACTCCCCTTCATCATAGGTCCAATAGTCGCATACGCTGCATTGGTAATACGGGCGGCCGAACTCATCGTAATAGTCATACATATAGCTCGCATCGCTTCCGCAGGATGGACATTTTCCAAGCTTGACTGTAGGAACTAAATTTGAACTGCTTTTTTTCTTTGCCGCTTGTTCATCAGCCTTTTTCTGCTTTTCCAAATCCTTGTAATGTTTTTCAATAGTGTAGACGTAATTGTCAAATTCTCCGCCCTTCAGGTATCCATTGTGATTTTTATCGGCCTCATCAAAGATTTCTGACAGCTCGTCCTCGCCAATGTCAGGTGCATATCCGTCGGCCTCATCAAAAGTCAATGCTCCATCACAGTCCATGTCAATGGCATTGAAATCCTCCAGATGGCGAACGTCTGCCTCTTCGCTGTAGGAGTCAAGAGGCACTCCAAAAAAGATGTGTGGAATCATTCCGATGGTCCATAGGATCAGATAAACTACAATAACTATAACAATAATCTTAACGAATTTGTTGGAGCTTTTGAATCTTTCAAGAATGTTTGCAGAATTGGAAACGCTCAATTCGGCTCCGCAGTTTTGGCAAAACCTGCTTTCATCCTTATTTTCCTGCCCGCAGCGACTGCACCTTTTCATCTTGATACCTCAAATGCACATGATTCACACAAGGTTTAATCTATAACGGAGAATATTTATAGCTTTGGATGGTTCTGGCAATTAAGTAAAATTAGGATTTGGCGTTGGCTTTTAAAACAGGCAGCGTTAACTCAATATATTATAATGTATAAATTGGGAGGATATTCATTTGTGATTTGGGAAATATCGATTGTGATCCCAATCACAAGGGTTTCGTCTGGAAGTTTCCCGCCACTTTGAGCAGGACTTTTCAGACCTATTAAGTATTATATACAGAGTATTATATAAAGTTTTTCGAATGCAGGTGCTTACTTGCATCTTAAATGGTAAAAAAATCGAGTATGAAACTTATTTCAAGAAAATATTGTTAAATTTGAAATTATATGGTTAAAAAAGAGAATATATTAATTATTGCTTTTTATAAAAAGGGAGTTTTCATGCCGCCCGCATTGAATTATTTCAGGCAGGCAGCAGTTTAGGTTGATTTTTTTCAGTTTTTTTTGAATATAATTTTTATATATGTTTTTAGTATAATCTGATTTTTAATGAGAGGCTCATGTTTTCATCCCCATTATTTTATTGGTTTTTATTTAGTGTGAATTTTTATTGGTTAGTATAATCTGATTTTTAATGAGAGGCTCATGTTTCCATCCCCATTATTTTATTGGTTTTTATTTAGTGTGAATTTTTATTGGTTAGTATAACCTGATTTTTAATGAGATTCTCATGTTTTCATTAATATTGTACTAGTTATTTTTTTCAGATGGGTAGGTATTGAGTATGGTAAATACCTTCACATCTTGTTTTTTTTAAGAGAATGGTATATAATAGTCTATCCAAGACCATATATAAAGTTTTTCGCATGCAAGTGGTTGCTTGCATCGTTAAATAATAAAAAAATAGATTTTTAATCTTATTTTTAAAAAATAGTATGGAATTTAAGCTTATATATTTAACACGGCAAGGATAAGTGTTATTAATTTGTCTTCTACATATAATATTTGATGAATTTTTTGAGTTCTTGTGGTTTATTTGGCGAGTGTTTTTTCGATGAAGTCTTTGCTTACGTTTAGTGTTTCGATTATTTCTTCTGTTGTAAATCCTTTTTCGGTTAGTTTAATTATGATTTGTTTGTTGTTTTCATCTACTCTGTCTTGTGTATATTTTTGCGCATATCTTTCTACGTTTTCCATGTTTCCACCTGTGATTTCGTAGGGATGTTGGGTTTTTGTGGTTTATTTGGCGAGTGTTTTTTCGATGAAGTCTTTGCTTACGTTTAGTGTTTCGATTATTTCTTCTGTTGTAAATCCTTTTTCGGTTAGTTTAATTATGATTTGTTTGTTGTTTTCATCT
>NZ_JAGAXX010000030.1 GCF_017940815.1 Methanobrevibacter sp. | reverse complement strand
CAAACCAACCCAGAAAAAATAAAGAAATTATACAAGACCAAAAATGGAATTCTAACATTTTTAGACTTCCAAATGCAAAACTGGACACAAAATCACATAAAAATTAAATAAGCCTATAAAATTTTACAGACTCAAAAAAATAAAAAAAAGATAATTAGCCGAAGCTAATTATTTTTAAATGTTTCATCTTTACGCACATAACCTACAATTAAAAGTATCAATGCTGCAATGATGAAAACTATTGGCGGTATGAAATCTTCAGTTTCTTTAAGTTCATCAATTTCAAATGCCTTGGAAACACTTTGAGAATCACTTGATGCACCAGAAGACTGAGACTGACCTAATGGACTATCAGTACCAACAGAAGGATTTGCATCACTGCTGTTAGATTTTACGTTGACATTTGCCCCATTCACATCATTTGCGCTGATTGAATTACTTTCAATATTAGATTTTTGATTGTCGCTATTAGAATTATATTTTTGATGATTATCACCAGAATACATTTCTCCGTCATCATCACCAATGTTTCCTTGAACACTACCGTCATCAATATAACCTGAGTCACTTCCCTGCTCGCCAGCAGGAACATTACCAGAATCAATCGAGTAATGAGGAACTATAGGATTATGATTTGGATTATTCTGATTGTTATTTTGATTACTACCAGGCAAATTATTCCAACGAATATGATTATCATATCCACCATTGTTTTGGCCCATGTTGATATTGTTATGGGAATTGTAATAGTCTGCCAATCTCATTACAACGTTGTTAGATGATTTATCACCGTTGTGTGTTCTAGGCCCTTCGGCATAAGCACTTGATCCGGTAACAGCTCCATCATTAGATGATATCAAAACATTGTTGATAATTTTTGAATTGTCTGAACTTAACAGGTACACTGCATAGTAACCATCTGTAAACGCAACATTGTCCTGAATATTAAGGGAATGAGTTCCTGCAGTACTTTGACGATAACTGATTGCATATAAATTATCCCCAATATTGACATTGGAAACACTATGAACCTCAATTGTGTTATTGAGAATCTCAGTATTGGAATCCTGTGATTCAATTCCAGTCACCAATGCCCATTCATGAGTTCCAGCCAATCCTGTAACATTAATTTTGTTGTTTGTTATTGACAATTCGGTTTCCCCATAGAAATTTTGAGAGTAAATTCCTATATTTGGACCGTTGGAGAATGAATACAAATCATTTTCAGTGATATTCACCCCAGTAATAGGACCACAAATCTGTATTGGATAAGCTGTTCCCAATGCAAGTTTTCCACCGGTTGTAACAATGGATATGTCATTGCCAATTACTTTTAAATTATTCAGTTTGTAGATATCCAAACCGTAAATATAATTTTCAGTGCCGGGATATGTTACAAAATCAGTCATATAAACTGAATTGTTGGCAAATAAACCGTCATCAGACTTACTTAACATGATACAGTTCTGTGTAGGGAACTCGACAGCAGGCCTTTTATTGACATCATTTATTATGGTATTGTTCCTGATTATGAATTCGTCACATGCTTCCAATCCCAGTGAATAGACAAAGTCGGAGTCCAAAGTTGCACCATCGGCACCATACTTTACATTCTTAAGTGGAAGTGACGTAATAATCGTGTTGTTTTCAATTATTGGCCCGAATGAGCCAGTTATCTTAATTGCACAGTTATATT
This sequence comes from Methanobrevibacter sp., assembly GCF_017940815.1. Classification (GTDB taxonomy): domain Archaea; phylum Methanobacteriota; class Methanobacteria; order Methanobacteriales; family Methanobacteriaceae; genus Methanocatella. The sequence continues at coordinate 13,704 of NZ_JAGAXX010000030.1, read as the reverse complement.
TATTTACATTTTCATTATGTCCCTCAAAATATATTGTCGAATTGATGATTCTGAGATTTTCTGAAGAATATCTTGTATATCCATCGGCATAAATCCCGTAAGCTTCAACATCATTCGGAACGACATAATTTATATCCAATCCAATCAAACTAACGTCATAACCTGCAACGAATATCGCTGCACCATCATTATCCCTCAATGGTTTATTTAAATCAAATGTTAAATTATTTAAAACAACACCATTTGCACCGATATTGAATACAGTATTTTTGAAATTTGCAGATTTTCCCACAATAGAAACATCATCTGAATTAATTGACAAAACACCTAAATTATCAAAATTTCCTGAAAATATTAACTTTTTACCTTCATACTGGTTCTTTAGAACACCATTATGAAAATACAAGTTGATATTTGATGGAGTTACAGTGTCTGCATCTTCTGATAAATCAGGAACATCAGGCTGATCATCCAGCTCTATGTCCACAGTATCAGGAATGTCAGGCACTTCAGGAGAATCTGATAAATGATTATTAACATCATTTGCCTTAGATACATCCGTATCATTAATGTCTGCAGCTGAAACTGCAGTTATTGTTAAACAAAGTAAAATAACCATCAACACAAATGATAATTTTCTATTCCAAATAGTTTTTCACCTCCTTCACAATCAATAATCTTTTAAACATCAAAAATTTTAAAAGATATTTTAATTTATATAAAAAATAATTTATAAAGTTATCTTTAAAATAGAGTCAATTTAAAAAAAGAGGGTTAAAAATAAAAAAAGATAGAAGAAAAATTACATTCTTCTATTTTTTAACAGTAATTTTTGCTTTTTTACTAGCTGCTTTGAAGTTTGCATTACCTGCAAATTTGACTTTTGCTTTGTATTTACCTTTTTTATTTAATTTTTTAATTTTAAAGGTTGCTTTACCTTTAGCATTAGTTTTTGCAGTGTATTTTTTGTTGCCTTTAACTTTTAAAGTTACTTTAACATTTTTAATAGCTTTACCAGCTTTAGTTTTTAAAGTGATAGCATATTTTTTGGTTTTCTTTTTAGCTTTAAATGTTTTCTTTTTAGCAACAATTTTAGTAGCAACTTTAGCTTTAGGTTTAACTTTAGGAGTATCATCCTTAGTGGAATTTTGTGTATCGTCTTTAGCAGGAGTTTCAGGAACGATTCCGTTTAAAGTAATTGAAAATCCACTAGGTTCGGAGATTTCGTCACCTTCAAAGTTGATAGTTACTAATCCGTTTTTATCCACTTTAACTTCAAAAGATCCGTTTCCATCAGTAGTGGTGTTGATTTTATCTCCACCAGCGATGGTATAAACGATAGTTGCATTAGCTATAGGGTTGCCGTAAATATCTTTTAATGTACCAGTAATAGCATCAGTGGAAATGGAATCAACTAAAAGAATGGTTTTGTCACTTACAGCAATGGTAGCGCTAGCAGATGCAGCATCAAATTCATCTTCGATAGCTACAAACTCAATTGCTACAGGATAAGTTCCTCTTAATAAGGATAAGCTAATGGTTGCTACACCATTTTCATCAGTTACTGCAGTGTATGTTTCATTTCCAATTTTGAAAGATACGTTTGCATTAGCAATACCTACACCTTGGTAATTTACAAAGGTTGCATTGAATTTGTCAGCAACTCTGTCTGCATTAACATCTGAAGCGATGATAGTAACGTTTTTGTTTTTAGCAACATTAATGGTAACATCAGTAGTGTTATCGAAGTATTTGTTGTCTCCAGAATATGCAATGTCTATTTTGTATGTACCTTGAGTTAAATCTGCAATTGTGAAAACAGCAACACCATCAACAATAGGCACAACAGTGTCGTTGCCGTCTAAAGTGAATGTGACAGTTCCGGTTGCATCATTAACTTTCACGGTAACATTATAATTTAAGCATTCTACAGTTTCAGGAGCATCTACATCAATAACAATGTCATTTTTAGTTACTGTCAATGAGGTGGAATTTTGACCACCGAAGTTTTTATCAGCTGAAACAACGGAAACTTCATAGGTTCCTGCAGCTAAATCACTTACTTCAAGAGTTCCTTTACCATCAACTAAATCAACAGTGTATTCTTTACCTGAAATTACAATAGTTGCTTTAGTCATGGATGTTTCATTAACAACAACATTGAATACTGCATTTTGACCAACTTTAATAGGTTCTGCAGAAACGGAAATATCAGCTGCTTTGTCCTGATAGTTGTCAATAACTAAAGATGCATCTTCCTTATGGTTAATTGCAGCATCTCCAAATCCTTTGTTACTGTTTAAGATATTATCTTTAATAGTAGTTTCAGTACCCACGTATGTTTTCAAGTCAATTGCATAATTTTTGGAAGTGGTAATGTTATTTCCAACAATTACGTTGTTCTTTGCATCTTTATGTCCAAATTCAATGGATCCGACTACAGTATTGTTAGCGAAAACACCATTATTAGCATTTTTATTACTGAATTTGATGATGTTGTCGCCTTCAAATGTGTTGCCATACACTTGTACACCGGTAGCGGAGATTGTGGTTGCACCAGTAATAGTGTTGTCATGTGCAATACCACCGGCACCGCTCATGGTCAAACCACCTGCAGTGTTGTTGTATGCTTCAGCACCAGCTGCCACAGTCATGGTTTTACCAACAGTGTTGTTGTATACTGCAGAATTAGCACCTGTGTTCAAATTACCGGAGATGTAGTTGTTATATGCAATGGAGCCTGCAGGGAAATTAGCAGAAGATCCACCAATTAATGTATTGTTAACATAAACATTATTACCAACTGCACCCATACCCCATTGTGCATTGAAACCTACACCAGTATAGTTAATCCAGTTGTTTGCAAACAAGTTGTCAGAACCTGCAACTACGAATCCCCAACAGATAGCAGCTGCTCTTTCAGGACCGAAAATTCTATTGTTGGTAATGTTGTTGTGTTTGTTAGGAACTACTCCTTCCGGAATTTCAACATTGTAGGTTGTCAAGTAAATCATGTTTCCTACATTACCTTCTACTTTAATAGTGTTGTTGTGGAATGTGCAGTAGTCTGCCCATGCAATTACTAATGAACTTGATCCACCGTTGTTTCTTGTGTAGAAGTAACTGTTTTTAACGGTTACCCAAGTGGAGCCATCCCTGATGGATGTAGCACCAACACCGGAACCGACCCTTTGGTCCTCAATTACATTGCTCACTCTGTCCAATACAACATGGTGAGTGTTTGTTAACCATAATTGAGTGTTGTGGAAGTCAATTCCAGTCATGTTAGATCCGGAACCTCCATAACTGATTGCAAAACGGTTTCCTGGGTTTTCACCCATTAAACTACCTGCAGTAGTGTTCAAGTCAATGTATGCATCATTGGTTGTTGAAATGATGTTTACAGGTGTGCTTACATCAAAATAGACATTGTTAGCTTGATTAGGATTAATGATTTTTCCTTGGAAATCTAAAGTTGTGCCGTTTTCAATGAAACCGAAAAGTTTACCGCCATCAACTTGATTGAAGTAGTACATGTAATTGTCAGCATTTACAACATTGTTTAAAAATTTAAATTCAGTGGAATTTGCACCGTTTAATCTGAAATTACCGTCATAGGTAACATTGATTTCAGTGATTACATCACTTTCATCAAGATTATAAAGTGCAACGCCATCATTTAACTCTAAAACTTCCTCTTTGCCATTGATTGTTACATTTACAGTACCTGTTCCATATGGGATACAAACAACAACCATGTTTTTGTCTGCAGTCTTGTAAACTGAAGATAAAATAGTTGCATTTTCCTTATCTAAAACTGTGAATGATTTAGTAGTTGAAAATGGATTGAATGTATCGTCACCAAAGTATTCGACAGTTACCTTATTAGTTCCAATTACATAGTTTTTAAATTCTTGGGTTGCAACACCATTTACTACATCAACAGTGTACTCTTCACTGCCCATGGACATTTTAACTTGTCCGGTAGCTCCACCTAAATACACATTAATGATTGCAGGTTGGAAATTGTAAATTGTTGGTGCGTCAATGTTTGCATTTGCGTTAATTGTATAACTTTTTGAAATAGGATTATAATTCTCATCCCCCTCATATGCAAATGATATGGTGTTTCTGCCTAAGGTATAGTTAGTAAATTCCTGGGTTACAGTACCGTTTTCCAACTCTTTCCTATAGGTATTACCATTAAGTGTGAAAGTTACATAACCAGTAGCATTATACAAATTAACTAACATGTATGGAGTTTGCCCATAGTCAGCACCATTTGCAACAACATCATTCATCTGTACATGTATATTCCGGGTAATGGTAGCACTATTATAATAATCATCACCATTGTATACAATCTTGAGTTGTTGGTTATTGGATATTTTAGTATATTTGGTAATTTCATATGTCACTACACCATTTACCAATGGAGCAGTATATGTTTCACCAGCAAAGGTGATTGTTGCATCACCGGTTGCATTACCCATATCAAGTGTAAATGCAATAGGTTGACCCCATTGTGCCACATTTGCACTACCTGACATTGGAAGGTCTACAGTGAAATTATATTTTGGTGACACATCACCAGATAATTTATCTGCATCAGTGCTTCCAACAATGTCAGAGTTGTCACTAACTCCCAATTTATCATTATTTTGAGTTACATCATCACTGATAGCACTGTCACTGTCGACACCACCATCAGATTCTATTTCGTCTGCGGCTTGAACTTCTAAATCCAAGTCGCCCCCATCAACTGCTAGGCCTGAAGCAGTACTATCCTCAGCCGCACTAGCAGCTCCTAATGTGATAACAGCTAGTAAAAAAATACTAACCAATAAAAATTTATTTAATTTCAAAATTAAATCTCCATCATAACTAAATTATATTCAAAATTGATTGAATACAAGTAATATATTTATGATAAAGTCATATTTAAAAGTTTTCTAAAAAAATTGATATAATTTATGAACCTAAAAAATGTGTGTAAATTGACTAAGACATATAGACATGATAAAAATTAAGTAATTTGTAAAAATATAATAAAATTATGAAAGGATGTTACTGTTTAATCATAAAACTAGACCATACCTGTGAAATAAAAATTGGAAAAAGACTTGGAAAATTAAAATTTGAAGATGGTCATTATGTTTATGTAGGATCAGCCCTGAACTCACTGACTGCAAGATTAAACAGACATATAAGCAATGAAAAGAAAATGCATTGGCATGTGGATTACCTATTGAAAAAATCAGAAATCACTGACATAATATACAATGAGTCAACCAAAAAAATAGAATGTAATCTATCCCAATACCTATCACAAAATTCTAAAGGTGTAAAAAATTTTGGATGTTCAGACTGTGACTGTGAAAGCCATCTGTATTATTTCAAAAATAGAAGTGAAGCTATTGAACAGGTGCAAAATGCATATGATTCAATAGCCATGGAATACAAGTTCTTCAAAATATGAAGCCTTGCTTCTTCTTGTGTTTGTATGAAATCTCAAAGGAATTCAATGCCAATTCCCTTAAAGTTTCTTTAATTTCATCATCAATGCCAACGACATTTTCCCATTCTCTTTCAAGATTGGATAGTTCATCTAAAACTTCAATGCCTTTTGAAGTCAATGAACATTCATATTCAAGTCCGTTGTTAGGCTCCTTATCGATTTCAATTAAACCTAATTTAGCCAGTTTTTCATACTTTTTCAAGTAAAGGCCCAAATGAAGATTAAATAAATCATCTTTTTTGGCCTTTTCAAATTGTTTTACCCTAATCCTTTTGTGATGAGGTTTTTCATGTTTTTTAACCTGCTTTAAGAGCTTGATTTGACTTTCATGCAGGAAAATACTTAGGTTTTCACGCACATAAGTCATTTTAGACTCCTCAATAACACCAATCAAAGCTGAAGCAGGCATGTTGGCGATAGCGTTTTTATGTGGATGAGCCATCAAAACACCTATTTCATTTGACCGAAGAGTCCTCTCATGATTCCCTTGGTCACTTCACGAGCGGCAGTGTTTGCAGCTTGTGTTGCGGCCTTTTCAATTGTCTTTTGAGTGGCACTCTTTTTAGTCCTTTTACCACTTTTTTGCTGACCTGCAAGAACTGTTCCTAAAATTCCACCAATTACATCAACTGCACCAGGTTGTTGAGGCTGTTCAGGTGCCTCTTGAACCGGCACTTCAGGAGCAGGAGCTTCAGGTTCCGAAGCCTGTTGGGTTTGAGCTTTAACCTCTTCAATAACTTCAGGAGCCACTTCACTTTCCATGTTTGGATTTTCGTTTATTTTAGCCAAAAGTAACTCATAAGCGGATTCAGCATCTACCGCTTCAGCATATTTTGATTTTAAAGTTGATATATCAATCAGTTGAGCTCTGAAATCATCTTCAATTGCTCCGATGTGGCTTTGTGGAGGCACAATGTCCACTTGCTCGACAACTGTAGGAACACCCTTCTCATCAAGAACTGACACTAATGCCTGACCGATTCCAAGATTGGAAATTACTTCCGCAGTGTCAAAGTCAGGATTTGCCCTGAATGATTCAGCAGCAACCTTAACAGCCTTTTGGTCTTTCGGAGTGTAAGCGTGAAGTGCATGTTGAACACGATTACCTAATTGTGCCAACACATCATCAGGAATGTCTGCAGGAGATTGTGAGATGAAGTATACTCCAACACCTTTTGACCTGATTAACCTTACGATTTGCTCGATTTTTTTTGCAAATTCAGGTGACATGTCATCAAACAGCAAGTGTGCCTCATCAAAGAAGAACACGAATTTAGGCTTGTCCATGTCCCCAACTTCAGGCAATGTTTCAAATAAAGTTGATAACATCCACAATAGGAATGTTGAGTAGATTTCCGGAGATAAGGATAATTTTTGAGCATCCAAAATGTTAATTACACCGCATCCGTTGTCATCTACTTGCATGAAGTCATCAAGTGAAAGTGCAGGCTCTCCGAAGAAATCATTACCTCCTTGATCTTCAAGTGTGATTAGGCTTCTTAGGATTGTGTTTGCTGATTTATCAGCAATTGCACCGTATTCACTTTCAAACTGTGCCTTGTTTTCAACGACATAATTAATCATTGATTTTAAGTCCTTCAAGTCGATGATTGGAAGGCAGTGCTCGTCAGCCACCTTGAATACAATATTCAATACTCCAGATTGAGCTTCTGATAAGTTCAAGATTTTTGAAAGCAATACTGGACCCATTTCAGATAATGTAACCCTTACAGGAAGACCTTTTTGACCAAATAAGTCCCAGAATTCAACAGGATATTCCTTGAACTTGAATCCTTTATCGTCAAGTCCGTACTTTTCCCTGTTGTTAGTTATGAAATCGTTTCCGGAACCGACTTTTGCAAGTCCGGAAATGTCCCCTTTCATATCCGCTAAAAATACAGGAACACCCAAATCAGAAAAAGATTCTGCTAAGACTTTTAAAGTGACAGTTTTACCAGTTCCAGTTGCTCCAGCTATTAAACCATGACGGTTAGCTAGTTTTGGTAATAAAAACACTTCAGTATTTTCATTACATCCAATCAATATTTTTTCTTCAGCAAACATTTAGCTCACCCATTTTCAATTTTCTTAATTAAGTAGTTTGTCTTTTTAACTATATTTTTTTTATCATAAGCACGAGCAATCCTCTTGATTGCATCTAGATTTTTAACGAAATTATCAAGCCATGAGAAAATGTCTCCAGGATAGACCTGAATCTGATATTTTCTAAATAATTTGGTTGAAATGTCCTGTGGATCCTTGCCCTTAAGCCTTTCATGGACAATAACCTCTGAAATTCCCCTTTGCAGGCATTGACAGAACGGCCTGTCCTGACACTTGCACTGCAGGAAATCTGACTGGATTGCAATCAATGCATCCTGGAATTTCTTATCGACCTTATCCATTGCTTCTCCTGAGGATATGATGTCAAGGGTCGATTCGGCAAACAACCTTGTTGAAAACTTGACTTTCAATGCATTTGAAATTTGATTGTGAATTACACTTGAGAGATACGCATTTTCAAACATCTCCAAATCCATCGCCATTGCAAGAATGAGAACCTTAAGCTTGTCGTACTTGTCCCTTTTCTTATACATTGGAGAATGTCCCACATAATGCTTCAGGTAGTTTCTGTCATTTAAGGTGTTTTTAATGAATTCAGCATCCCCTATTGAGAGGAATGAGACTGATGTCGCCCTTCCGTACCTGGTGACATCCAACTTATTTGCCATGCGGTCGATAAGGCCTAAATCCTCCATTTCATCAATGGCTATCTTAATGCTTATTGGAACATCAATGTTCTTGTAGAACTTGTTGAGTTCGTTGGTTGACTGGATTGAAGTTGAGGAAATATCCGCAAGTATCTGCTCATAGGCGGATTCCTCATCATATTCAATGTAAACGTCATCGCTGTTGCTTTCCAAAAGGTCAAGCGCCATTGCCTCTTCCGATTCGCCCTGAAAATCGTTTCCAACTTCTGGAAGCAAGTAAACTATACCTCTGTCGTGATATGATGGCCTTCCTGCACGACCGAGCATCTGTGAAAACTCATTCGGATTGATCCACTTGTTTCCCATGATAAGTGAATCGAAAATAACTTGAGAAGCCGGAAAGTCCACACCTGCCGCAAGGGCTGCGGTTGTTACAACACATGAGATTTTTCCCTTGTCGAAATCTTTCTCAATCTTTTCCTTTTTATAATATGACAATCCTGCGTGATACGCTTGGGCATTGACACGCTTGTTGCTTAGATAATTTGCAATTTGATGAGTTTTTCTTCTTGAATTTGTAAATATAATAGTCTGTCCACGATATCCCTTCTTGGACTTGGTGTTGAATTCCCTTTTGACAAGATTCTGCATGATGTGCCTTTTTTGGGATTCGTTTCTCACATACACCAAATGCCTTTCCAGAGGAACCGGACGCTCTGAATACTCAACCAGCTTCATGTTGAACTCATCTGCCAAGAATTCTGGATTTTTTACTGTAGCAGACAATCCTATGATTTGAGTTTTAGGATACAAATGTTTTACACGCTTAATGAGACCGTTTAGACGTGTTCCTCTATCCTCATCATCAATCATGTGGATTTCATCAATCAAAACCACACCAAGATTGGATAGGCTTTGGGAGTTTCCGTTTCTTAAAAGATAATCAATTCCCTCATAGGTTGCAACTACAATGTCTGACTTTGAAACATCACTGTCCGGAAGGTTCAACTCACCCTTTGCCTTAACACGATTTCTACCGACCTTGATTGCTACTTTTAATCCTAATTTTGAGTATTTCTTTTTGAAATCACGATATTTTTGGTTGGCAAGCGCCACCAAAGGAGTCAAAAATACGAATTTCTTTCCTTTAAGCGCTTTTGTGATACCTGCAAGCTCACCAACCAGTGTTTTACCAGAACCTGTTGCACTGACAACCAAAAGGTCTTCTCCTTTTAGCAATCCTTCCTTAATGGCCAAATATTGAACTGGAAGCAAGGATGTGTTTCCTGAATTCAAAAGAACCTCATTGAACCTCTTGTCAATCTTGAGCCTTTTCATGTCAATTGGAGGAATTATGTGCTTTGACTTTCGGGTCTTGTCAAAGAGCGTCAGTTTCCTGTTTTTCAATGGGTCAAAGTGAGGATCCAGAACTGATAATGTCTTTTCCAGACTTCCAGTCTTCTCCAATGTCTTTTTGAGATTTCTGAAAATCTTTTTGTCAAATCCTTGAAGCTTGATTTCATTTTTGATAGTGTCATGTGCACAATCCTTGCAGATAAGCTGATTGTGATGCTTATAAGAGTAATCTGAATTAACTATGGTAATATTTCCATCATAGGCACAGAAGTCACATACCTGAGTGCGCCTTACCTTTATGTTTAGGGATGTGAGAAATTTCTCCACTTTCTCATCAGGAGTTGCTAAAAATACCGCCTGAGACCTCAATAGCTTAGTGACCTCTCCAGGAGGCATCAATTTCTCGTTTAAAGTGGAGTTGTCATTGAAGTTATAGTCTGCCACAAATCTTGAAATAGACAATGAATCTCCATCATGGCTGAACTTAATGTTTCCAACGAATTCAGGCACCCTTTTATGATTCAGTGCATTTTTTGGTGAACCAATTGGATATAATCTCCACTGTTTTTTAATCTTCTTTAAAACTAGCATTATAGTAAAATATATTCTTAATTGTTAATAAGTTTTTAAAAAAAAAAGTAAATGAATTTGATTACTCCATGTAATCAAATCTTGTTTCTAAAACGATAATCAATATGAATCCTATTACCGCAACAACCACACATGGCAACAATGCTGATAATCCTGCACCTACTGAACCTGCAATTTGCACGGCAGGAACTTTTAAAGACCCGAGCATCACACCGATAAGGAATGCCATTGTGATTTCCTCATAGTTTTTAAGCAAGTAATTTAGTATTTTTGAAAATCCGAGAATTCCAATTACAGCTCCAACGACAAATACGAGTATGTCAACAATGTTAAGCTGATGAAGAGCGTTTAGCATGTATTCATATTGGCCGAGCAATAAAAGTAGGAATGAACCTGAAATACCTGGTAAAATCATTGCACAGATTGCAATCATTCCTGAAATGAACAATACTATCAATGAATGGTCACCGGCTATCGGATTAAGGCTTACGAATATGTAAGTCAAAATCAGACCCACAATTGCTGCAATGACATGCTTTATGTTGATTTTCTCTATTTTCTTAAATAAAATCACCGCTGAAGCAATAATCAATCCCAAAAAGAATGAGAATGTTAATGCTGTGTGCACATCCATGCAGTATGTAACCACTTTCGCTAGAGTCAGGAATGCCACCCCAATACCTAAAATCAATGGGATAAAGAACTTGAAGTCGATTTCATCAAGCAGAGTATTCCAAAATCCTTTTAAGTCTCCTTTTAGCAACGGCTTTACAAAACCTAACTTGATGTTACTTATTGCCTCGATCAAATGGCCATAAATTCCAGTAATCAGCGCTATTGTTCCCCCTGAAACTCCGGGAACAATGTCCGCCGAACCCATAAAGAGTCCACGAATGAATATTAAAAAAGCTTCCTTAATGTTAAAACTCAAATTATCACCTAATATGTAATTATTATAATATTAGAAATTACTTCATTAAAAAGGTTATTAAAAAAAGAAAAAGGGTGAATAATTCAAAGGAATTATTCATCGTTGAACGGTTGTGGAAGTTCGCAAACTCCACTGTCTTTTGCAAGATATGCATATGCAATAGCTGCACAGATTGCACCGAGAATAGGGCCGACCAAATAGATTGGGAATAATCCCCAGAGGTTTTGGCCTCCTAAAATCATGTCCATCAGGTATGGTCCGAATGTACGTGCAGGGTTGATTGAAGCTCCGGTGAATGCACCTAAAACGACGATAACTGCAGCCACAGTCATACCTATTGAAATTCCAGCAAATCCAGGTTCTGCCTTTTTGTCAACTGCTACACCCATTACAACCATCATGAGGAAGAATGTTCCCAAGAACTCTGCAAACATCGCTTGCCAGTAGGTAACACCTAATCCTGGAGCGGTTGCACCAAGTCCCCCTATTGCAACGGCAGGAGCGCCTAAGCATAAAAACAATGCTAAACTTCCTAAACATGCACCAATCACTTGAGCGACAATGTAATAGATACTGTCGACCAAAGCGATGTTTTTGGTTACAAGCAATCCAATGGTTACAGCAGGATTCAAGTGTGCGCCTGATATCTTACCGAAAACATAAATACATATCATTACTGTCAGACCGAATGCCAAAGCAATAGCAATCCAGTCCCCGAGTCCGCCTAAAAGTCCAATTCCTGCAGCACCAGGTGTGATGCTGTCGGATATCAATAATGTAACGACAGCTGAACCGGTACCGAAGAATACTAGGAAAAATGTTCCTAAAAGTTCCGCAAAGAATTTTTTTCTAATGTTACAAGTCATTTTCATCGCCTAAACAGATTCTCTCCATTGACAGTATTCGTGTTTGTTGTCCACAAGTGAAGCTGCAGCACAGTTTTTACATCCCCTTACAGGTGATCCTGGTGCTTCCTTGTTAAGTGCAATGAGGTTTGTCATCATGGTTGCTGTAATAGGTTCTGAAGTTAAAAGACATGGGTAGTCTGCTAATCTCATCAAGGATGAGAATCTTACTGTAATTGCACATGCAGGGTAAGTGTATCTTTGTGGATTCATTACAGTTTCATTAGCTAAAATTGGGCTTAAGTCAACATCAAATCCATTGATTTTAGGCACTAGTTCTCCACCGAGACCTGCTCTTGATTTTCTAGCTCCGCTGATTGAGTTAAATCCTCTGTAAATCATGTCCATGAAGTCACAGTTGTGTAACTCAGCAGCAGCGCCTCTTGTTGGGTATTGTTGTACAAAGTTGTGGAACCTTTTGGAGAATAAGTCCACTACCATAGGAGCGTTGAACCCGTCCAATTCTAAAATGAATTCAGTTGCGCATGCAGATGAACCGGTTGCGAGGTTCAATACGTTGAACGGTGATTGATAGTTGTCCAAGTTGTTTCTCAATGTTGCTTCAATCACTTCAGCGGTTGCCTGAACGATTGCAAGGGTCATGTCATCCTTACACATGTTGTATGTGGATTGTCCGATGTGGTGTCCAATATCTCCAACACAGTATGCAGGAACGGTTACGATGTTTCCGTAGTGCACTCCATCATCCATTGCAGCTTTGACTGTTGAGGTCATTGCCTTTTTGTACTTGTTCATGTAGTCTCTTACATCAAATGATGAGTGATCCGCATCATCCATCAATTCACCTTGTGCTTCAATAGGGTTTTTGTAGATGTTTTGAAGTGTTGCAATTTCCTTTTCGGTAGCTTCTGCAGCAGCAGCTCCTGCTTCAATAGCGTTTGCAAATGCATCTCCAATACCATAGGATGTGTTCATACCCCATGATTTAGCTGAAAGGATTGCTTGCTTGTGAGCTAAAGGAATGTCGGTTTTTTGCAAGATTTGATTTACAACATTACTAGTACTTCCAGGCATTAATGCAAAGTCCACTACACAGGTAGGACCATAAAATCCACCATATCTTCTAATGGATTCTTTTGAAACGATTGCCTCATTGTCAGCAATAGCTTGGATGAACTTGTCAACACTGTCTGCAAATTCTCCATCTTCCTCACATAAAATTTCTAAAACAGGAGGAGTTTGGAAATGTTCAATGAAAGGATCATCTTCACATTTTAAGGTGTCTGTAATGGAAGACAATATCTCAAAGTGGTTTTTCACAGAGTCTTTGTGCAAGTTAATTACAGATTCTGCTTGGTTGTCCAAGGTAGTCATATTTGAAACAGCATCAGCATATGGTTTTGCATCAACTATTTTAAAGTCGTTATATCTGTTTTCAGATATTACTGCAACGTCTGCCTTTTGAGCAGCCATTGATTCGTTAATCATTTTTTCATATAACTCTCTCATATTATCACCTTAGGTAATAAGTAGTTTAGTAAGTATTAAATGAAGTATTTAAACTTTACTAAATCTTATAATAATAGATTATTCACAATATTATTTAAATATAAACCTTGTAGAAACCCTCATTTAAAATACTTGAATTGCTCTGTAGATGTTGTATAATACATCTTTGAGTTTTGTTTCTTTATTTTGGAGTTTTGTGCTTCTACTATAGTTCCCTCCGTT
>NZ_JAGAXX010000029.1 GCF_017940815.1 Methanobrevibacter sp. | reverse complement strand
ATGTTAATGCTGCAAAAAATATTTTAGACGAAGCTCTACGCGCCACTGGTTCAATGGTGCTATGCTTAGTAGATTTCATACCTATCGGTCAAGGAAAATTCGAATATTATTACGAATGGAAATGCCTTGACAAAACAATAGATATGGCCTAAGAATCTCCAGCTTCTACAAGCTGGAGAGGTTCAATCAATTAATTCTTTATAATCTGTATTATAAAAGTATTGCTTATCGGTACAATAATCTTTTTAAATAAATCTATCATGAGATTTTCGATAAAATTGACAATCTGATTGATTAAATATTTTATTTAATTCTAAATATTTATTTAGATAATAGTATAAATCTATAATCATGTCTGAATATAAATCGATAGATTATATAAAATTTTTAATCATGGCTTTGGGATTGGGATTCATTTTCATGTGTGAAGGCGAACTTTCCGATGCATTCAACATTGCAAACCTTGACATACTGCTAAAAATTGTAATAATTATCGGATTATTGGCGTTGATACAAAAAAGAGGAGATTTTAAGATATTCAATTTCAATTTCTCCCCGCTAATATTGTTGCTCATATTTATTCCGGCAATATTTTCAATAGTTTTGCAGGTTTGCCCTCTTGATTTCATTCCATACCCAGAGTATGTTGCAACAGTGGTTATAGGTACAGTAACAACAGCAATATGGGAAGAGCTGTTCTTCAGATACTACGGATGCTCTATATTTGAGGAAAATTGGAAGTTCAGATGGTACAACATCCTGTTTTTGGCAATAGCATTTTCATCAGGACACCTTTTCAATATGGCATTTGACGGATTTACAGCAACTTTTCACCAGTTGATTTTCACCATTGGTTTAGGTGTGTTTTGTTTGGCACTTTACATCCATACAAAATCAATCATTCCACCAATCATTGCACATTTCATTGTAAATTCAATTTCTGACTATTATACTGTGCTTGCAACTGAAGAGGCACAGGCAATGGCATACATTGGAAACTTGGCGGATCCTGTTTTGTACATATATGTTATTGTTTTGATTGCGGTAGGATTCTTTATCCTGAAGAAATACAATCATTTAGCTTAAACAAAGGTTGTTTATTATTTACAACCTTTTTTATTGATTTTTATGCAATAAATTATTAATATTCTTTTTTTACAATTAAATTATTAGAAGGTTAATCCTCAATTATTATGGATATACTCACAATAATATAACAATATTTAAATATTTATATCAATATACTAGAATATAACGTATTAAAAGGAGTTATTTTAATGAATAAACATACAAAAATTCTGATAGGAGTATTGGCAATATTCATTGTTGGTATGACACTGAGTGTAGTTTTTGCCGAGCCCGTTGATGCAAAAACGTTTAAAGCAGGAAAGGGATATAAATTTAAGGTTCCTACTAAAAAGGCTAAAAAATTAAAGAAAGAGGCATATAAAAATTATAAAAAAAGTAACATGAGGTATGCTTATTCAACACATATGTATCATGTTAAAGTTTATAAACCTGGCCACAGTTACAAAACATATTTCTGTTATAGGTATGAAAGAGGATATGGTGCATTGCCTCATTTATCAGCATGGCCGATATGATTCAAAATATATTAACAATAGCTATCTATAATTCGGAGGATTGATCCTCCACTATTTTTTTTTTAACACAAGTAAATTTTCCCTAAAATATCACTCCATTTATTTTCATTCAGTTTAAATACTATGAAGTATAATGTCTTATCAAGATTATGATTGTCATATTCATGAGATAGATAATAATGCCATATTGGATTCATAGTTCATGAATATTAAAAATAATCTCAAAATTGCTAAAGAGAATGGTTAACCGTTTTATAAGGTGATACAATGAAAAAATATGTCATATTATGTTTGTTGGTAATTGCGGCTATATCCGTTTCATACGTCTGCGGTGTTGATGTTGACAATCAGGTGGTTGCAGGGTTGAATTCAACTTCTGATTTAAATCAGGGATTGGATGATGCAAAAGTAAGCAATAAAACTGTCCTTTTGATTTTTGACCAGGAAAGCTGCCATTACTGCGACCAGCTTAAGAAGGATGTACTAAGCGACAGTGAAGTTCAAAAGATTTTGAACGAGAATTATACAGTGGTCATTGTTGACGTTAATAAGGAATACTCTCTTGCAGCAGACCATCAGGTAGTGGGCACTCCAACCAGCATATTCCTAGATTCCAATGGACAGGAAATTGGAAGAATCGATGGATATGTTTCAAGCGATGAATTACTGGATAAACTCAAGGAGATTTAAATGGAAATTATTCCCTTAATCTCTTTTACGACTGGAGTAATTTCAATATTGTCTCCATGCATACTGCCGATTCTGCCGATTTTCGTAAGCGTCAGCCTAAAGTCCAAATCCAAGTTAAATCTTCTTTCATTCATTGCAGGGCTCATGTCAATATTTATCCTGATAATATTTCTTACAGGATTTTTCACATCCATCATATACCAATACATTCCGGCAATCAGGTTGATTTCGGCAATCCTACTGTTGATTATTGGTATTTTGATGTTTTTTGACTATTCAATAGGATTTAAAAGCTTGCCTGGGATAAATGATAATGATACTTTGCTTTCTTCATATCTGATGGGAGTCTTGACATCGGTTTCATGGGCACCATGCTACAGCGGCTATCTGATTTCACTTATAACCTTGCTTGTAAGTTCAGCGGATGGCAGTTATGCAGTCTTAAACATCATTATTTACTGCATAGGTTTTGCAGCTACACTGCTCATCTTAAGCTTTTTGATATCAAAAATCAATCTTGAAAGGCTTATTTCAAAAACTAGATATCTTCCAAAGATATTTGCAGTATTGGTGATTATAGGATCAATCTATCTGTTGATAGATGCAATCAATGTGTTGATCTAAAAACCTTTTAATCTATTTTTTATTTTCAATTTTTTTATAAAATTCTTTTAAATTATTCTTGCCATATTCTGACAGGTCATGCCAACGAATGTTCTGTATTGCCCCTTCAAGATAGTTATAAATAATAGTCATAAAATTATGACTAAATTGGTGGTTAAAATGAAACGTTTAGAAAACAAAATAGCAATTGTGACATGTTTACCAGTGACCTTAGGGGAACGTTTTATGCCATAAAGACAGTCATTCCATATATGCAAGAGAATGGAGGCGGTTCAATAGTAAATATCGGGTCAATGGCATCAACCGGAGGGGATTTAGGTGCAACTGCATATGCATGTGCAAAAGCAGGAATTGACATGTTGACCTCCTGTGTAGCACTTCAATACGGTAAGGACAATATACGCTGCAACTGTATACGACCAGGTCTTATTGTAACACCGCAGAATGAAGAATTTGTAGCACAGGAATTAAAGGACATATTCCTCAGCAACATTGAAGTGAACCGTTATGGATGCCCAGAAGACATAGGTCATACCTGTGTGTTCTTCGGATCAGATGAAAGTGCATATATAACCGGTCAGATTATCAATATGGATGGTGATATGAATTCACACGTACCTACAGTTGCCCAATTCAGGGAACTGGGTTCAATAACATGGTAAAAGATAATTAATATGAATTAAATAGGTGAATTTACATGACTGATGCAGAACTGGCTTTCAAGATGGGAAGATTATTCAACAATAAGATCACCTCAACATTTTGGTCTTCTTTTAAAGGAGAATATGGTAGAGTTCAAATAGAAGTGTTGGTATATCTTCTGGAGGTCGATTCTGCACAGGTATCTGAAATAGCATCTCAGTTGAACATTTCCAAACAGCATGTGTCCCTTATAATCAAGGAATTCTAAAGTGTAAAATATGTTGAAGTGTTTGTAAATCCCAACGACAAGAGAGCGAATATGATATCCATAACAGAACTTGGAAAATCATACATTAAAAAGCATGTTGAAGTGAGTAACCGTGCCTTTGATGAACTCATTTCAAAAATGAGTGAAGACGAGAAAAGAGAGTGTATAAATTCAATGGATACAATTATATGAAATGCTTTGTAAATTCTAAAACTACTTTTTTTTAAAACAGTACAGATAATTTAATTATTCTCAATCATTAAACTTCAATATTTCTATTAATATTAGTATGAAATACATTACGTGGATAAAATGACGCTTATTTAGTCATTACATCATTTAAACAAATTTAAATAGCTTAAAAACAAAATTAATCTCATGTCAGAAATAGATAGATTTAAATTTGAAGATGATGGATATGATTTTCCGTTCTACAACAAGAATCCGTACATTCCAAAATGGGGATGGATTGTCCTATTCTTTGTATTTATCCTTTGAATGTTACTCTCTTTATCTAGCCAACTACATATCTCAATACTGTGCTGTATAGTGTTTATTGTTCCGGTTTTATATTTTTTGAAATGGGATTATAGGGCAATATTTAGAATGCCCTCCCGTAAAGATATTCTTCTTGCGGTGGCTCTTTTTGTTGGATATATGATATATGCCATAATCATGGGAGAGATTTTGGGTTATTTTGGAGTAGTCAGCCCTGGTACTGTTGATTTTAATTCCATGGACGCCATGAAATTAATCACTTCTATATTCTCATTGATGGGAGAGGAATTCATAAAATTCATTCCATTCATGTTTTTCTTGAGAGTGATTTACAAGTTCTCAAATAACCGTAAATTGTCTGTAATCATATCTGTTGCACTAGTGATGGTGATGTTTGCATTCCTTCATGCGTATAATCCTATCATGTTAATATTTGCACTTTTTATACAGGGATTCGGATCAATTTTTGAGTTTTATGGATATATCAAAACCAAAAACATTTGGATTTCATACCTTACACATATATTAACTGATGAATTTATTTTCATTATTATGTTGCTTGGATTTGCCTAAGCAATCATTTTCTTATATTTTTGAACTTTCTGACTTGCAGAAATCATATTAATATTGAAATATTCGGGAAGAGATATTATGGGATCAAATAAAGAATATTTGGAATATGTCTTGGAGCAGCTATCAGATTTGGATGATATAACCTATAGGGCGATGATGGGCGAATACATCATATATTATCGTGGAAAAATTATAGGCGGCATTTACGATGACCGTTTTCTTGTTAAGCCTGTGAAATCTGCAATGGCATTGATTCCTGATGCAAAAATGGAATTGCCCTATGTAGGTGCAAAGGAAATGATACTCATTGAGGATATAGAAAACAGGGAGTTTCTAAAAGAACTGATTGAATCAATGCATGATGAACTTCCAGCTCCACGCAAAAGAAAAAAATAGCTTTCCACATTAATTCAAATATTATATAGGGATAAAATATTAATATTTAAAGCTGAAATAAATATTATTGTATTTTTGGAGATATTATTATGAAAGTTTTAGGAATTAATACAAGTCCAAGAGAATTAAGTAATGTGAAAATTGCTTTGGAGGCTGCTTTGGATGCCGCTTCTGAAAAAGGGGCTGAAACCGAGATTGTGGATGTTAACAAATTAACTATCACTCCATGTCAAGGAGACAACTATTGTAAAGAGCATGATTCTGAATGTGCATTAAATGATGATATGCAAGATATCTATCAAAAGATTGAGGAAGCTGACGGAATCATCTTAGCAAGCCCAATATATTTCTGTGACGTGAACGCTCAGGCAAAACTCGTAATCGACAGATTATATTCTTATTTCATGAACCCTAAATACAGCGAATTGTTCTCAAATAAAAAAGTTTCAATAATTGCAACCCATGGTGCCGCTCCTTTAGAAGCATTCGAAGGTTCTTTGAACACTCAAATGGCAGCTTTTGAAGTTTTAGGATTCAAAACCGGTGACATTATTAATTTGGATGACAATAATGTTCCTGGAGCTATTAATGATAAGGAAGAACAATTGCAAAAAGCAAGAGACCTTGGTGAAAACTTAATTTAAGTTTTCAATTTTAATCTATTTAAGATGAATATGCTAATATACATGAAGATTGTGACAATTATGTAAAAAGTAATGACATGTGCCTAAGATTCTTTTAAATGGGCATAAGTGATGTCAGCCAATATGAAATGTGCAGAAAAAACCGTATTTAGCGAAAGAACTTCAAAGGAAATGGAGTAATTAACTTCTGATCCTACTTTTTTTATAAAATGGATTCATTTTTTAAGCAATTCATCTAATTTTTCACTTAACTCTTTATTTTGATTTTGGGATGCTTTCAGTTCCTTTTTGATATCAACCAGTTCACTTTCAAGATTGTCAACCTTGTCAGACAGCCTATCTATACCGTCTTCAACATCTGAATCGATGTTTAAAACTTTATCTGTATAATATGATGAAATTGCACCAGTCAATGTTGAAAAGACAAATATTCCTGCAATGATTAAAAGCAGTGAGAGCGCCTTTGCAAGAGGGTTTTGAGGGGTTATGTCTCCATATCCGACGGTGGTCAATGTAACCATCACAAACCACAAGCTGTCAAATAGGGAAAATGTCGGATCAATGAAATAGAGTGCAAATGTGAATATGAAAATTACAACAATAATTAAAGACATTATGCGTTCCAGTCGAGTGTTTTCCAGGAATCTGAAGAAATTATCAAAGTATTTTTCAATAATTGGTGATCTCAATAGCTTAAGAATCAAGATTATCCTTAAAGAAATGAAATCCAACGGTAGAACCAGCTCAAATGGAATGCATGCTATAATGTAAATCAAATTTTCTCCTAAAAATTCTAATTTATCCTCACTTTGGCGAAAAGTTATGAAAAAATCAGTTAACAACAATACACATAAAATCACATCAATCAGCACAATTATATTTATTATATTCTCTGTTGTATTAAAGAAGAGTGCATATACAATCAGCAGAATATCAATGAATGTTAAGATGTATAATATGTTACGTTCGTAATTTTCAAATTTCCAAGACAAAATTTCACCTATGATTATATTTATTTAATCCTGTTAATATTGGTTTACATTGGCTGTTTTTTGCTAAACTTGACATGCTATCAATCAGTCGAGTGTAATTTTGGAGATTTTTTAATTTTTAGATAATTTATTTTTACACTTATGCAAAAATACAAACTCAAAACAAGTTCAAAATCATTTTTATAGGTGTGGTTTTGCTTTTATCAATAGGTCTTGTATCGGCGGAGGATAACTCAACTGTGTTGACCACAGATGACAATCCTGAAATCCTTGCAAATGACAAAACCTTTGATGACTTGCAAACTGATATTACTACAGCTATTAATAACGGATCAGAAAAGTTGGAATTGGAAGGCAAGTATGTCTTCAGTGGTAAAACAGTAGAGGTTGGTTCACTGTGTATTGATGGACAGGGAAAAACCGTGATTGATGGTAAAAAAGCAAATAAAGTTCTTTTTTCAGCCTCAAATGTAGTGTTCAAGAACATTAAATTTATAAATGCAAATTCAGGGGTTATTTTTGTTGATTATAATAATGTAACTGTTGAAAATTGTGAATTTATAAACAATTCGGGTGAGAACGTTATAGGTACTCCATGGGTTGATGGATGTGTGGTGAAAAATTCCAAATTTGAGAACAATAACGTTAAAAAAGCAGTTATTGACTCATACTGCAGCAAGCTAGTCCTGACCAATGTTGAATTTAACAATAACAAGGAAGCCATATTGAGCATTGGAGGAGATTCAAACGTTGTGATTGACAATATCACCCTTTTGAAAAACACTATCTCCTCTAGCACAGGGATATATGTAAGTGACTGTAAAAAATTCGTCTTAAGAAACTCAAATTTCAAGAACAATAAACTTTCCAATGTATTGATGAGACTATTTGCAAATAATGCCGATTTGTCCAACTGTAACTTTACAGATAACACCGGTGATTTGATTATAGGCAGTTGCAATATCGACAATTGTAATTTCATAAACACCGTCTCAACATATGAGATAATATTTGTCGATTCAAACAAGTACTTTACTCCTGTCATTAAAAATTCCGTTTTCAGAAACAATAAAGTGAATGGGAATTCTGGTGATTGCGGAGTGCTTGTTGTCGGAGATAAAGTGAATGTTTTATCATGTGAGTTTACAGGAAACAGCGCATATTACGGTGGAGCAATCTATTCACATACAAGCGGTAAAATTGACAATTGCGTATTTAAAGACAATACCGGTAAAATTGCAGGTGCAATATTTGTGGCTGATCCTAAAGTTGTTTTAACCAACAATAAGTTCACAAATAACAAGGCAGCAACCTCTAATGATGTTTATGGTTATTTTGCTATAGAATTGACAAAAACATCATATTATTGTGGTGAAAAAATCACAGCCAAGGTAAAGGACAAGTTCACAAATAAATATGTTAGTGGAATGACTCTTGATTTCGTATTATGGAAGAATAAAATTCATTCCAAAAAGTCAGTCACCCGTATCGCCAAGACTTTCGACACATCCCTTTTGGATGTTGGAAATCATGTTGCAGTCATACATATAGCTGACGATACTTTACAAGCCATTTTAATTAAAGATATCACTGTTAAAAAGGCCCCTACCATCATCAAGGCTCCTAAAGTAACATCAAAATACAAAAAATCCAACTACTTCAAGGTTAACGTCAAAAACAAGATAACAAAAAGTTCTGTTAAAAAAACATATGTCAAGATTAAAATCGACAAGAAAACATACAAGGTCAAAACAAATTCAAAAGGCGTGGCTAAAATCAACACCAAAAAATTAAAGGTTGGAAAACATAAGGTTGTCATTTCATCAGGAAGTGCAAACTACAAGATGAGTGCTAAAAGCACTATTAAAATCAAGAGATAACTCGTGAAATGGTGTTTTTCAACACCAATTTCATCTTTTTTTTATGTAGAATTAAAAATTTAAAACTAATTTTATCAAAAAATTTCAAGTCAAGGACAGTTCATGAAACTGTTATCTGAGGAAAAAATTATTAAAAATAAAAAGGAATCATAAAAATTTATGATTCTCATTAAATGGATAAACTGACTTTATCCAAAGCTTTAATGTATTTGTCTGCATAACTCTGTTTAGTCTTTTGAGAGTAGTTAGACTCTGTTTCATATATGTATGAAACCATACCCTTGTTGGCAATAGGCACTGTGATATATGCCGGACTTGAACCTAATTGTGGATCATATCTATGGATATGAGGTGCCAATTTAAGCAGTCTTTTTAAGTAAAGGGAAGATTTCTTATGGTCCTGTTTACTTATTTTGACACTTTTTATGTGCTTATTGGAAATCATATGGATGAATCGAGGATATTTGTATCCACTAATCTTATAGCTTGTTTCATGAATATCTGTAGTTATTTCAGGTTTTTCCTTAGCTATATCCTTTATTATACATTTGTTTCCCAATATTTGTCCGTTCATTCTGCTTTTTGAATAGCTGCCTGTGTCTTTGAGTACATGAATGTAATACAGCACGAATTTTCTATTCAGGTCTTTGTTTTTCTTAACCAGGCCTTTATGTATTGCCTGGTGCATTCCACTTTCCTGAACATGAACTCCAACAATCAGTGCAATGGTTTTTGTTGAAGATAGATTTCCGAAATAGAGCTTTTCAACATAACCCTTTGAAGTTTTACCTAAAATTCTTTTATAGGTATGAACTTTTGATTTGCTTCCATCTTTTGAAACAGCAAAGAACTTTAAAACTTTGTTTGATGTTAAAGTAATTGGACTTGTGTATTTTTTGCTGTTAACAGTTGGTTTTTTACCGTTTGTGGAATAATAGATTTTTCCTTTCTGGTCTGATTTAAGTTTTATAACTAATTTCTTGTCAGATTTTTCAACCATCTTATTTATCCACACTTTAGGGGCTTTTCTAATGACTGCACCGGAATTTTTGGAATTATCATCAGCATTCTGATTAGCTGCTGAAGCGTTGTCAACTTGATTAGTGTCCTTCTCTATGGGATGTGAAGATTGTACACTGGATTCGTTTGCACTGAGTTTATTTAAATTATCGTCTAAATCACTATTTGCAGCACTGACTGATGCAATTAAGCAAAATAAAGATAATATTATTAAAATCAACACAAAATATTTTTTATTAAACAAGATTTTGCCTCCTTCCAATTGTTATAATAATTGTTTTATTTGAATCATTATATATTAATATTGATTTGATTTTTATCCAAAACATTCGATTTAAACTTAATTTAACTGCCTTAAAATATCAATATAATTAAACAAATATTTTTCATTGAACTAACGAGCATATGAATTAATGAGTGTCATTGATGACACTTTTGCATTTATATTAATTAAAAATTAAACTTATATTTGGTGAAATAATATGCCGTCAATAACTTTTGATATAAATCAGCTAAGTGAAGATCAAAAACAACAAATTGTTGAGGAATTCACACAATCCGCTTCAAGAATCACCGGAATTCCAGAAGAATTTTTTTATGTCTTCATAAATGAGTTTCCGGATGAAAATGTTGGAGTTGGAGGAAAATTGTTAAGCAAAAAATAAGGTGATATTATGAAAAATGTTTTAATAGTTTCAGGACACAGAGATTCAGAAAATGACTCAGTTGCAAACAAACAGATTATAGAGGACTTAAAAGAATTGCTTCCGGATGCTGAGGTAAGCATTTTGGACAAATTATATCCTGATTATGAAATTGACGTTAAAAGCGAACAGGAAAAGCTGGTAAAATCAGATGTAATCGTGTTGCAATTCCCGCTATTCTGGTATGGAATGCCTTCCATCATGAACAAATGGATGGAGGACACATTCGAGCACGGATGGTCACACGGATCAACAGGAGACAAACTCCAAGGGAAAAAATTAATCGCATCATTTACTGCAGGCGCACCTGAAGAGGCCTATCAAAAGGATGGAATTATGGGACATGATATTGAGGAATATCTTCCGCCAATTAAGTCAATGTGCGGGCTTTGCGGAATGGAATTTGTCGATTATGTATTTACCGGAGGAGTCTCATTCGAATTAAGAACCAATGCCGATGAAGTTGACAAGATTAAAGAAAAAGCAAAAAACCATGCAACAAAAGTGGTTTCAATAATTGAAGATATATAACTGTTCAAATCCACTTCTCGAAGCTAAAAATTAACCATCGCCATCAACTTAAAGTAAACTTGGAAAAAGATTTTAAAATAAAAAATAAGGAAATGTTATGAAATGTCTT
>NZ_JAGAXX010000028.1 GCF_017940815.1 Methanobrevibacter sp. | reverse complement strand
TTAAGTAATTTACTATTTTTTAATTGTTTATTTTGAAATTAAAGAAAAATTAGAACGAATTTTCATCGAAGTGAAATTTCAAGTGTAAAAAAATAAAATTTGAAAGAAGCCTATGAAATTTTACAGACTCAAAAAAAAGAAGATGTAAAATTGAAATTTAAACGTCAATTTTACTGTTGATCAATGAGTCATCACCGGCTGAAATGATTTCGCCATCCAAAACTTCGATAACTCTATCTGCAAGTTTAGCTACATCCATATCATGAGTTACAATAATCAATGTTACATTTTTATCTTCGTGCAAATCGATTAGTTGCTTAAGGATTTTACTACTTGTCTTGGAATCTAGTGATCCTGTTGGTTCATCTGCCAATATTATTGATGGATCATTTGCAAGGGCTCGGGCAATTGCAACCCTTTGACGTTCACCACCTGACAGCTTGTTCGGCAATATGTCCGCCTTGTCCTTGAGACCAACATCATCAAGCAGCTTCAATGCCTTTGCCCTCATATCCTTTGATGACATCTTTTGAGTGTACATCGGAATCTCTATGTTTTCGGCAACGGAAATATTTGGAATCAGGTTGTGAAGCTGAAAAATGAAGCCAATCTTTTGAGCCCTGAACTCATTCAGCCTTTTTGAGGAAGCCAAGTCCTCATCTGCAACACTAATTCTTCCTGAATCCGGAACATCCAATGCACCAAGCATGTTCAACAATGTTGACTTACCGGACCCTGACGGTCCGATGATGGATACGAATTCCCCATCTGCAATTGTGAGGTTCACGCCGTTCAGCGCCTTGATTTTCCCGTCCTCATAGCTCTTATACAAATCTTTAATTTCTACAATATTCATAGTAAAACCTCACTCGTACCTCAATGCCTCTGTTGGAGGAAGCCTGACCGCCTTAAGAGCAGGATATATTCCACCCACAATACCTACAACTATTGCAATTAGGAATGCCTGGATGAATATCTTAGGAGTGAACAGTGGAGTGAAACCTATTTGAGGGCCAAGAACCATACAAAGCGCAACACCGACAATTGCCCCAATAATTGCTGAAACTATAGTGATAACTAATGATTCGCCCACTATCATTGTAATGATTTTCCTATTTGACCATCCAACAGCCTTCAAGACTCCAATTTCACGGGTTCTTTCAAACACGCTCATCAGCATGGTATTGATAATGCCCAATCCACCAACCACAATGGCCAGAAGTGAAATCGCCCATGTTGATGCCTGAAGCATGTTGAGCATGTCCGCCATCTGCTCCATCTCCATGACAGAAGTGATTGTTGTGATGTTGTCTCCGTATTTTGCATCAATCCTGTCGGCAACTTCCTGAGCGTCGACACCCTTCTCGACCTTGACGTAGATGTTTGAAATGGAATCCTCATCATCCATAAGCTCCCCAACTCTGGAAATGGATGTGAACACTCCTCCGGCCATGCTTGAGTCTCCTGTTTCGTATATTCCGACTATCTCAAAGTCTTCACGGTTGACCTCGATGGTGTCGCCAACTGAATAGTTGTTGTCGTCTGCGTAAATCTCTCCCATGATGACCTCATCGGCATTGTCCTCGAATATCCTTCCTTCCTTGATGGAAATGTCTGCCATGGTTGTTCCTGCAGGATCAATTCCTATCAGCGTATTCATGTAGTCGTCGCCAACCGATGTCAGAACGACATAAATCGGATAGGCCTCCTGGACCCCTGTGACATTAGCTATCTTATCCGTCCATGATGCGTCGATTGTATTTGTTCCATATGCAGAATCCCCGGTTTCCTTTCCTGAAATCTGGAAATCGGCACCTCCCGCATGGATTGTATCTTCGAAGGTATCGACCAGACCCTCTGTGATTCCACCAAGAGCCACGATTACAACAATGCCGATTGCAATCCCTACAATGGACAGTATTGCACTGGTCTTTCTCCTGAATGGATTTTTAATAATGAACTTTAAAAATGACATATTAATTAATAGGGTACTAACATATAAATAACTGATTATTGCATTGATTGAGATGCAAAAAAGAGGCATTAAGATGCATAAAAAAACACTTTTAGAAAACATTGACAAGATCCACACAACTGAAATGGGCATTGGAAGGATACAAAAAAATCTTGGAATTACTGAAGAACCGGTCAGTTACTGCATTTCCAAATTACAAAAGAAAGATTCAACAGTTTCAAAAGAAGGTAAAAATTACTATGTTGAAGTTGACAACTGCAGAATAACAATCAATTCAAGCAGTTTTACAATAATAACTGCTCATAAAATCTAATTTTAAAAAAAAAGTAAAAAAAAAAAGAAGAGATTGATTAATCTCTTTAAATTTAATCATCCATATCTTCGAATCTGGATTCTAATTTTTCCATTACACCAGGTAATGAAGTGTATTCCATTTCTTCAGCAGGTAATCTGTGAGGTTCGAATGGACCGTGTCTTCTGATGTAAGTTGCGATTTTAGCAGCTTGTTCACGGGTAGGGTCGAATGCAGGGTCGTCAAATAAGTCGACTGGTCCGATTAATTCACCGTTAGCTACTTGGAAACCTAATCCTACTACTCTAGGTGGTCCGTCGAATCTGATTGGGTTTGCTTCCATTTCAGATACTGGCATCATTGGACCGTTGTGGGATCCTCTCATCCATCCACTTACCATGTGTGGGAATGCAAATGGATCTACACATTCACCGTTAGCAGGGAAACCAGATTGTGCTCTTACGATACATACTGGGTCGTCTTTACCAACGTATTCTCCAGCCATTAAGTTTAATCTTTCGGTACTTATTGCAGCTGCGATTTCACCGTTTTTCTTCCATACTCTTTTGATTACGTATCTTCCGGTGGAACCGATTAATGCGAGTAAGTCGTACATTTCTTCAGGACAGTTTAAGATAACTTTTCTGTGTTCGATTACATCGAATACTTCAAATTTGAATCCATCGTGTAATGATGGGTCGATAACTAATCCTGCAGTGTTGAATGGGTCTGCAAACATTCTGAATACTGGTAAGTTGAATGCACCAGGTTCAGTTTTGTCACAGCAGAATACGAGCACTGGGTCGGATGGTCTTTCTTCGAATTCCATTTCTGCTACACCAGGACCCATACCTTTGATGTTTCCTGAGAAAGTGTCAGACAATAAGTCTTGACCTGCACCGTATAATTTTAATTCACGTGCTCTTTCGGTAGCTTTCATGAATGCATCGTATGCAGTTTTGTGTACTTCTTCGTTTTCTACCCCTTTGTCGTGGGTCATGATTAAATCTATGTCGTCTCCACAACGGGAAACATAGTAATCTTTGATGATGCCTGCTTCTAAAGCGTCAGCTAAAACTTCATCACAAATTTCCATTAAATCTGGGTGTGCGACACAGTGTCCAGACACACTTCCGATATCAGCTTTAATTACACTAACTGTAGTTTTCATTTTAAATACCTCGATTAGTAAATTAATTATTTACTAGACATTTATTATTTTTGACAAGAATAGTATTTAATTATTGTTATCATGGAGCCCGTAAGAAGTTAAGTTTCCATTTCCAATCAAATAATTAGTTTGAAAAATAAGTTAATTTAGTAGTCCCGAGCGGAGTCGAACCGCTGTCTTTGGGTCCAGGGCCCAAAAGGATTGCCGCTACCCTACGGGACTAAAAGATTATTTTTATCGAACATAATATATAAAATTAAATTCTAAAAAAAAGTTAAATAGAAAACTTATTCAAGTTTTCTAATATTTTCAAATGCCTTTTCGATTTCGGCATCCTGATCCATTTCCTCACAAGCCTCTTTCACGCGTTGCAAGTCCGCATGTGTTTCAGGATATCTTGGAACTGCACTGCATCCGCCATCATCGATT
The DNA here is from genome assembly GCF_017940815.1 of Methanobrevibacter sp. GTDB lineage: Archaea > Methanobacteriota > Methanobacteria > Methanobacteriales > Methanobacteriaceae > Methanocatella. The sequence goes on along the minus strand of NZ_JAGAXX010000028.1, from coordinate 77,446 downwards.
TTAGATATGTCAAAAGTTCCAATGTCCTTTGCAATGGCAGTGATTTCCTCCTTGTCAAGACCAATCAATGGAGACAAAATCGGCATGTCCACACCGTAACGGGTCGCCAGGATGTTTGACAATGTCTGTGAAGCCACCTGACCGACACTGCTTCCGTCAACGATTGCATCAGCACCCAATTTGACAGCCAACTTTTCAGCTATGCGATACATTCCAGATTTACACAATACACAAGTCATCCTTTCTGGAGCCTTGGTTTTTGCAGTCTGCAGGTATTCACCATAGTCAATCACGCGCCTTTGGATAGGATTTCCACTTGCATAGATATTAAGCTGGTCAACCAACTTATTGAAGTTTTCAGTGACTTTAGGACCTGAAAACGGATCGTTATTACAGTGAAGCGCAACAACTTCACATCCCCTTTTCATCATCAGGTATGCTGCAACAGGGGAGTCTATACCACTTGATAAAAGAACAATGACTTTTCCTTGTGTTCCTAAAGGCAATCCTCCAGGACCTTTTATCTTTTCATGGAAAATGAATGTCTTTTCCTCACGGACCTCAACGAAAATTGTCAGGTCAGGGTTTGTCAAGTCAACAGGCGCCAACACCACATTCCTTACGACACCACCACAATGTGCTGCCATTTCCTGTGAAGTGAAATCATGTTTTCCAACACGACGGCACTTGATTGCAAACTTAGTGTTCTCATCAATCAAACCTTCCTTAATCAATTCTTCAACATACTCAGTCAAGGTACTGTCAATGTCCTCATAGCTTGTATCTGTTGAGGTTGCAGGAGAGTATGACACTACACCAAACACCCTGTTCAATTTCTCTATTCCTTCGTCGAAATCCTTAGGATGAATGTATATTCTTCCCTGATTTCTGTCCACATCGCATTCAAAAGTAGCCTTAATATTTTTAACTAGCTTTCTTTCAAAACGTGCCCTTATCTTAGGGCTTTTAACCCCTATTTCGCCATATCTGGCAATAATTAAATCATAATTCATTTAAACAACTCTCTAAATTTTAGTACACGCTGAAAAAAATAGCAATCCCTTCTATACTAGTTTTTTAAAATATAACAGCAACTATAATCTTTAAAATTCATCACTAATAAAATTAATCAATTTTAAAATATACAAAATAACACCGCAAAAATCACATAATCTTTCTAGATTATTCAAAACCATAAAATAACACTAACTACAAAACTCTTAATATGACTAAATTCTGTCCCGAATGTGGAAAAAAACTTAACGACGATGTAGCATTCTGCCCAAATTGTGGCGAAAAAGTAGATGTCCCATCTGTAAAATCCAATGATAATTTAAAAAGGACCAAACTTATAACAATAGCAGTAATAGCAATAATAGTCATTATTGGTGCTCTATTTATAAGTGGACATATTGATCCTAAAGGAACACCTCATATTACCATCAGCGGAGACTCAGGATTGACTACAGAAGATAGCATTAAAATATCCTTAAAATCCACAACAGATGAAGGCTTATCAGATAAAACAATACATGTCACATTTAAAAACGATGACGGCAAATATGAATTTGAAGAAAAAACCAATTCAAACGGGAACATAAAAATTAACACGGATTTCTTACCGGGAACATACGAAGTCACTTGTGAATTTGATGGAGATTTAGAATATCATGAAACAAGCCTTACAAAAGAAGTTACAATTTCAGAACCTGAACCGGATTACGAGTCCTATCAATATTCCAATAGTTTTGAATACACTGACAAGAATGGGGATGGTTATGTGTATTTAAGTGATATGAATATAGCTCATACTCCTCAAGATATACAAAATAGGATGTTTGCGGATTCCGACGATAACCATGACGGCAAATTGAACAGCCACGAATACTATAAATTCATGTATAAATTGAATTATGACAGATCAAGCTATGGCATTGCCTAAAATCAAGTTGAGGATGTGACGCAAAATTTTTAATTGAATTTTGTGTTTTTGATTTTTTTATAGTTTTTCTTATTTTTAGTTGTTTTTTCTGTTTATTTCGTTGTATATTCTTTTTAGATTGTGTCCGATTGTGTATAGTTTGAATTCTGTGTTTGTGTTTTTTATTCCTGTTGTGGTGAATTCATGGAGTTTCATATTTTGTTTTATGTGTGCAAATGGTAGTTCTGCTGTTTTTGATCGTTTTTTGTAGATTTTTTGTGCCCAGTCTGTTTCCATTTTCCGTTGCATTCTAATCTTTGAAGATTTTCCACAGTCTTGAATTGTTCTGTAGTTCTTTTTCTTGCAGCAGATTTCTTTCATAATGCAGTTTTTACATTCATTAGTCCAATAACTTATTCTTTGTTTGTTTTTGTATTCGTATGTTTTTCTTCGATATAAAATTTCGCCCAAAGGGCAGATATAGATTTCAATTTCAGCATCGTAAGTGAAATTGTCTTTTTTAAATGGTTTATCCCATAGATTATACTTTTTTTCTTTTCTTGAGAGTTTTCTTGTGGATATGTATCCATCGAGTCCTTTTTCTTCGAGATAGGTTGTGTTTTCATCTGTGGAATATCCATTATCAGCACTGAATTGGAAATTAGAAGGCATTTCATCGTAAATTCCTTCTAAATTGCTTTCTAATTGTTCTATTGATGGAATTAGTTCGAAATGGTCCGTTGGATTTTGTGTTACGTATGATGAAAGTATTATTCCTTTGTATTCGTCTACAATGATTTGTGCATTGTAATCCCATTCCGATTTGCCTTTTTTATTCATCATCAAGCGAGCATCAGGGTCATTAATACCAATTACATCTTTTGGTGACTTTTTTACTTTTTCTTCGAGTTCATTGAGTTTTTTTAAAACTTTTTCAGGATTTTTTCAGCCTGTTTTAAAAGATTTAAACTTGAAGAACGAAGTTTATCTTTGTTTCTATCATTTTTAGAAGATTTTTCTATTTCTTTTACTATTTCTTTGAATTTTTCTTTGTCAGTTAAGGATTCTGGAACACTATTTTCAGATACATCTCCAAGTTCTTCATCTTCTTGTTGATCTCTTTCAATACTTTTTTTGGAGGTGTTCTTTCATGATTTTGATTTGATTTTCATCTGTTAATTTGTTAATAGATGTTTTTGCTTTGATTTTAGTTCCGTCCAAGCTCAAATGATGGATTTTTATTAAATCATTATCTTTTGCAATTTTAATGGTTGTTTTGAATGCTTCGTCGATTAAATCGGAATATTCGACTTTAAATCTTGCTATTGTCCTATATGACGGTTTTTCCATTGCTGCAAGATACATATATGCAATGTCCGTACGTGTTTTTCTCTCAATTTCCCTTGAAGATAATCCCCCATCGAAAACACTCATTAAAATGAGTCTAAGCAATAATTCGCGAGGATAAGCAAATTCACCAGGAGTTCCACGAAACTCCTGGTTCGCTTTCGAACAATCAATTAAATCAACCACATTTTTAATAAAATAACACGGATGATCTTTAGGAATCAAATTCCGCAAGTCCAACGGACTAACATACTCTGATTAATATTATCATCTTTCAAAACCATGAATAAAACAACCATAAATATTAATATCTATAATAAAAGATTGTACTTCATAGTATATAAAATTAAAGAAAAAATAAGCAAAATAAAATTAAAAAAATAGTGACTTCGTGTCACATCCTCAAGTTTTAAAAAAAAGAATAGTTTAAGGATAACGATTATTATCCTTAAATTAAATCGACTGCAGTTTGGATGGCTTCATCCATTTTGTCTGTGTTTTTACCTGCACCTTGTGCTAAAGTTAGACGGCCGCCACCGCCACCACCAAGCACTCCAGCAGCGGTTTTGATAATCTCATTAATTTTAATTCCATTATCAATTGCATCTTGTGAAGCTGCACCGACAATCTTACCATCATTGTTTCCCATGATGACAACATCAGCCTTGCCGTTGTCTGTAAAGTCTGTAGCCATCTTTTGAAGCTCCTTGAAGTCAGCCTCAATCAGTTGGTGAACGACTTTCAAGCCGTTGATTTCATCGTATTCATCAGCCAATGAGTTCATTTTAAGGCTTGCGATTTCTGATTTCAAGCGGTCAATCTCATTTTTCTGAGCTTTCCATTCAGAGAAGAACCTGTCACAGGTTTTAGGCAATTGGTCGTTTTCAACCTTGAATATTGATGAACTTTCCCTTAGGATTTCACCGTCATGCTGCATTGAGTCGATTGCAGCAAGACCTGCTGAAAAGTCAATCCTTTCAACACCATCTTGAACCCTTTCGGTCTTGTTGATCTTGATTGGTCCGACTACACCAGTCCTCAATACATGTGTACCTGCACAAGCCTGCACGTCAACTCCAGGGATTTTTACGACACGAATCATTTTACCCGGAACGATACCCCCTTGGTAAAGCACGAATCCGTACAGTTCCTGTGCCTCGTCACGGGTGTGGAACTTTATGTCGAGCTCAATGTTTTGCATCACGTATTCGTTTGCAAGTTTCTCGATTTCATTGAGTTCCTCTTGGGTGATACGTTTGTAGTGTGAAACGTCTATACGTGCACGGGTGAGCTCGTTTTGTGATCCTGCCTGCCAGATGTGCTGACCGAGCACTTTCCTTGCAGCCGCAATGACCAGGTGTGTTCCTGTGTGGTGGCGCGCAAGGGTTATCCTTCTGTCCCAATCGATTTTACCAGTGACTTTTTTGCCAACAACATCTCCTGGGATGTCTCCATCCACATGATGCAATACAACATTGTTGACCTTTTCGGCATATGGTATTTTAAAGACATTTCCGTCAATGGAAACCTCACCTATATCGGAAGGTTGACCTCCTCCTTCAGGGTAGAATGTGGTTTTGTCAAAGATTAAAGATTGCTTGCCGTCCTTTTCGACTAATCCTAAAACTTCAGCTTCAAATTCTTGTTGGTAGAAATCTTTATAGAACAGTAAGTCTGTTTCAGGGAAGTCTACTTTAAATGAGGACTTCTTGTTTGATGTGTCCTTTTCGTGTGCTCCTGCAACCTGTGTGAAGAAGTTATCCGGAACATTAACGGTAAAGTCATCTCCGGCCATTTCAACAACAGTTTCAGGAGGCATACCGTGAGCGTCATACAGGTCAATCAGCATGTCAAGAGGCATTTCTGATTTTCCTTCTTTTTTAAGTCTTTTGATTGCTCTTTTAACAATGCTTTTACCTTTCTTGACTGTTGCAGCGTACCTTTCCTCTTCAAGAGTGATGATGTTCATGATGTGCTCTTCTGAGTCACGGATTTCAGGATAGAATTTTGATAGGAAATCCAATTGTATCGCCATAACGTCCGCAAGGGATTCCTTCATGTCCAATTCCTTCATGAACCTTATTGTTCTTCTTAAAACCAGTCTTGCAAGATATCCTTCCTTAACGTTGGATGGAATGATTCCATCTGCAATCATGAAAGCGAGACATCTGGTATGGTCTGCGATAATGTAGATTGCTTCCATCGGTTCAGCAGCCTTCAGGTACTCTTCCAGTGATAAACCTAAACTGTCTGCCACCTGTTGCCTGAGTTCTTTCAAGTCACCAATGTCCTCAATATCCATCATTCCGGCGATTTGAGCATTTCTTCCCTGGATGTCCTCATTGATTTCAACACCTGTCAATTCTTTTAGCTTGTCAACCACAGGTGCGAAACATGCATCATATGCTGTTGGAGTTCCCTGTGAAATCCATGCTATTCTTTCAAGTCCGTAACCAGTGTCCACTACCTTGATTGGAATTTCCTTCTTGTCCCCGTTTTCAAGGGTTTCATATTGGATGAAAACAAGTGTTGCAAGTTCCACTCCACGGCAGCACACCTCGTAACATGGTCCTTCGTTACCTCCACCGCTCCACCATGACTTGATGAAGGTAATCTCTTCAGTGTTGATTCCAATGTGGTCAAAGAATTTGTGACAAAGCTCAATGGTTCTGTCTTCCCAGTAGATGAAGTCATCTTCCTTGTTGATAACAGTGTGAGTACCCATAGTGAAACAAGTCATGTGACGACCTGTTCTTCCTACATTGTCAACGTCGTTGAGTCTGATTGAAGGCTGTGCCATTTCAATAGGGTTTGCAGGTGGCTTCACAAGCCCTGAAGTGATCCATGGCTGGAAACAGAAAATGGATGCACCTACTAAAAATACGTCATCTCTCCATCTTTTTGCAAGCACTGGATATCTGTGGACATGTGTGTGTCCTTCACTTTCTAAAAATTCTCTAAAAACCTGTTGGATCTCATATAAGTTGTATGGCTTGTCAGTTGCAGGATTTGCAATGAACTCATACTCATCACATGGAGCGTCCCCACAAGTGTCTCTGTCGACCTGTGAGTAGAACTCTTGTCCGCAAGTTTTACATGTTTGCTTTTTATAACCAAGTTCATCAAAAATTTCTACCATAATAATCATTTAAATTATTTATTAGTTTATAATATGTTTTTAATTTAATAAATAATTAGTGAAAAATGTGATGAAAATAACAGTTTGAAAAATAGTTCTTAAAAAAATAGTCTAAAAATCGGATCAAAAAAAGAAATAAAAAAAGAAAGTGATAGATTTAAAAAATCTATCCGAAGAGAGCACCTAATCCAGCTGCTGCTTCTTCTTCAACAGCTTCAGCTGCTGCAGGAGCTGCTGCAGGTGCTGCTGCTGCCATAGCAGTAGTTTCCATAGCTTCGTCGATGTCAACATCTTCTAAAGCTGCGATTAAAGCTTTGATTCTTGCGTCATCAGCTTCAATTCCTGCTGCTTCAATAATACTTTTAACATTTTCTTCGTTAATATCTTTTTCTGCACTGTGCAAAATCATTGCCGCATATATATATTCCATGTTATCACCATTAATTTATTTCAAAGTGTTAGTTTTTTATAATAATAAAAATTTTAAATTAATTTAACCGAAGAGAGCTCCTAACCCAGCTGCTGCTTCTTCTTCACTACTTTCTTCTTCTTCCTCTTCTTCTGGTTCTTCTTCAACAACTTCTTCTACTACTGGAGCAGCTGCTACAGCAACGCTGGAAAGTTTTTCAGCTAATTCGTCGTCAATAGCACCTGGTGCGTCAGCAACTTCGGATGCTAATGCTAACATTTTAGCTTGTGCTAAACCAATGATTGGTTCTGAAGTTTCAGAAGTCATTATTGCTGCTTCTACACCGACATTGATTGCTCTGGTGTAAGCAAGAGTAATGATAGTGGAAATAGTTTCATCAGTAGGGATAGCTGCGTTTACAGATAAGTTGAATGCATTTCTGAATGCATTTTGTACGTCAGCTAATGTTTGTTCTTCATCGATTGCAAGTACATCGGAAGTGTAAATTGCACCTTCTTCATATACTGCTTTTAAATCAATTCCTACTTCCATTGGATTAATATCCATTCTTGATAAGGTTGCTGCAACTTGTTTAGATACTTCTTCACCAGCTGCTACTACGACAGTTTCTTTTTGTACGCAGATTTTTCCTTTATCAATTTTTGCAGGAATACCTACTTGTTGTAATTCTCCTAAGAATGGACCTGGTTCAAATCCTGTGTCCCCTTCAGGTACAATAATATCATCAACTGCAATAGATCCTGGTTTTGCAGGAGCTGAAGTTTTGCTGTCTTCCAATATTTTGTATAATTTGAAAGGGTTCATTTCAGTTGCGATAAGTGCAACTTGACCATCCATATGTTCGGATAAATCAACAACGTTGGTTTTATCAGCATTACAATCTTCGAGAGCTAAATCGATAAGATTTTTCTTAGCCATTCTGATAACAGCTTTTCCTTTGAGAGATTTTCTCATTTCTTGGAGCTGTTTTGCAGGAATGTTCATTAAATCGACAATACCGACAACGTCGTATTCGTCAATAATACCTTTTAGCTCGTTAACTTCTTCCTTTTTCCATTCAGCAACATGAGCCATTAGATCACCCTCACTACTGGTCCCATAGTTGTTTTAATAAACATGGACTTAATTTGACTTCTTCCTTTTTCTAAATTGCGGTCTAAGACTGTAAGAACAGTTTCCACATTTTCAGCTATATCCTCGTCTGACATGTCTTGGCTTCCAACAACAATTTGAATAGAAGGTTGTTGTTTTACACCAACTTTGACAGTACTTTGTAATCTTTCTAAAAGAGGATCTAATTTGATACTTGCAGGCACTGGTTTAGGCATTTTTCCACGTGGACCTAAAACTGGACCAAGGAATCTACCTACGAGTGGCATCATATCAGCTTGAGCTACTAAGAAATCAACAGAGTTAGCCATTTTTTTAGCGGATTTTCTGTCTTTTCCGAACTCTTCTAAATCCTGTTTGTTGATTACAGTGTCAAGACCAGCATCTTTAGCTTGAACAATGAGTTCCCCATCAGCAATGACTCCGATTTTAACATCTTTGCCACGGCCGTTAGGAAGAGTAACTTCCTCATTAAACCTATTTTCTGGCTTTTTGACATCTAAGTCTCTGATATTAATGATAATATCAATAGACTCAGTGAAGTTTCTCGGCTTAGATTGTTCTTTTGCCTCCTTCACCGCGTTAATTACATCTTGTGTCATTATTCATCCCCCATGAACATTCTCTGTTCATTGGATATTTTTTTTTGGTTTCATGAGTATCGATTACAAGAAAAAAATTCTTCAACGATTGCATGAATTAAAAACAGTATATCAATTATAATCTTAAATTATAACATCATATACACTGTATTATTAACTTAATTTAAATTTAAACTGGACAATATCTATTCTAATAAGATATCGTCATATACTCCAGCATCAACATCTTTTTGTGCTTCTCTTGGGTCTTTACCGTCAACGGATAATCCCATACTTACACAGGTTCCCATAACTTCTTTGACACCTGCTTTGTAATCATTAGCTAATAATGAATCGAATTTCATTCTAGCGATTTTTAAAGCGGTTTCAATAGGTAAGTCATTTACAATGTCTAAACCTGGTTCATGAGAAGCTTTGTCAATGCCTAATTCTTCCATGATTAATGCAGTTGTTGGTGGAGTACCGATTTCGATTTCGAATTCTTTGGTATCTCTATCAATAGATACTTTTACAGGCACTTTCATTCCTGCAAAGTCAGCACTTTTTTTATTGATTTCTTCAACTACTTGCATCATGTTAATACCGAAAGGTCCTAAAGCTGGGCCTAATGGTGGTCCTGGAGTTGCAGTTCCACCTTCGATAAGAACTTCGACTGTATCTTTAGCCATCAGTCAGCCTCCTTTTGAATTATTCTAATTTGATCAGCTTTAACAGTAACCGGAATTGGTACTGCAGCTTCTATTAACTCAAGAACGACTTCTTCACGTGATTCGTCAATACGAACCACTTTTGCTCTTTCTCCTTTGAAAGGACCAGAAATAAGCTCCACAATACTTCCTTTTTGAATAGAGGAAATAATAGGTTCTGGTTTTAAGAATCTTTTCACTTCTTCAAAGGTAATACCAACACTACCCTCTACAACACCTCTTAAATGTTGTACTTTTAAATCAGGATTCCTAAGATCTATTTTTGTTGATGATTCAACTAAAATATAACCTTTTAAAGACTCTGGGACAAGGATTGATGAAATGCCTATGCCATCAATGGTTCTAGCCTTACGAGCTAAAAGCCTAGCCACATTTCTTTCTTGACCTGCAGATGTTTTAAGAGCATATATGGAACTGTTAGTATCTTCCATGAAAAATTCACCTATTTTTTAAGTTTTTAGTTGTTAATAAAATCATACATTAAGTTAAAAATATTATAAAAGCCTTTAGTTTTAAGAAAAATTTTCCTAAAAAATAAGATTTCTATAATAATAATATTTATGATAAATAATAGTATTTAAAAGTTTTCAAAAATATGAAAATTTTTGAGAAAAAACATTACGGAAATATTTTATTATAATTACAAAAGATCAAAAAAAGTAAGAATTGGATTTAGATACCAATTAAGGAACCTAAACATACGAGGATATAACCAATACCACCAATGACTAAAACACCAATAGCTGAAATCTTAGCCAATTCACGGTATTCTTTACCATCAGGTTTTCTTGATACTTTTAATACTCTTTTAGCGTCTTTAATAAATTTATTGAAATCTTCTTGTACATTCATTTGAATAACCCAAAATAAAAAATTTATAATTATAATAAAATAATAGTAATAAAATAATTTATAACTTAAACATTAATAAATGTTTGCATTTTTCAAAAAAAATAAAAAATGAAATTAGAAGATTCCGTCAATGAAATCATCTAATTGGTCACCAGCTGCATCAGAATCAGATTTTTCTTCAGCATATTCAATATCTGGAGAAGAACCAGATTCATAATTAGCTTCAATACCTGAAACAACAACAGTGGTCCTAACAATATTTTGGAGACTTTCGTCAATTTGAGTACCCCAAATAATATTAGCTTCAGGATCCAATTTGTCAGCTACAACTTGAACGATTTTTTCTGCTTCGTGTAATGTCAAGTCTGAACTACCAGATATGTTGACCAATGCACCTTTAGCATTTGAAATATCGATGTCTAATAATGGGCTGCTTAATGCTTCATGTACAGATTCTAAAGCTCTGTCGCCAGTATCAGATTCACCCATACCAATCATAGCCATTCCTGAACCACTCATGATACTTCTAATATCTGCAAAGTCTAAACTTACAAGACCTTTCTTAGTAATTAATTCAGTGATTCCTTTAACAGCTCTTCCTAAGATTTCATCGGAAACCATGAAAGCCTTGTTTAAAGGTAAGTTTGGTGCAACTTCTAATAATTTATCATTAGGTATAATAATAACAGTGTCAGCAGCATTTTGGAGTTTTTCTAAACCTTGTTCAGCATTTTCTCTTCTTTTAATTCCTTCTGCTGAAAATGGCATAGTAGCAACAGCAACGGTTAATGCTCCTAATTTCTTAGCGATTTTAGCAATGATTGGAGCTGAACCAGTACCAGTTCCTCCACCAAGACCGCAAGTGACAAATACCATGTCAGAGCCTTCTAATTCTTCTCTGATTTGATCTTCACTTTCTTCAGCACATTCCTCACCAACGGATGGTTCTCCACCTGCTCCTAATCCTTTTGAGGTTTGTCTACCTAATAGGATTTTTTTAGCGGATTGGCTGTAAAATAAATCTTGAGCATCAGTATTTACTGCAATGGTTGTTGCGCCTTCGATACCCATTTCATTTAATCTTGAAATAGTATTGTTTCCTGCCCCACCTGCTCCAACAACAAAAATATGAGTTTGAGCTCCTTTAATCATCTCAATAAGATCATCATCTATGTCTGAAGAGAGGTTTGACGGTGTTTTCTCTTCCATTCTTTCTTCGGATTCTTTGATTGCATCATCTATAAATTTCACAAATTAACCCCACATACTCTGCTAATTAAAATAATTGTTAAATATTTCTATTGTAACTAATATTTAAATGCAACTAATTATATTGTAAATTTGAATATTCTACCGAGAAAATTAAATTTGACATTAATCTCTTGGCATCGCTAGAATCTCATGGAATTTTAAATCAAATAGATTTTTAGCATTGACTGGAGTCAAAATAACCGCAGTGTCTACACCATGACCTCTACCACCAATAGCAATGATTTCTTCACCAACAGGAATTAAACCTGCATCAGCAGCCATGATTGAGATTTCTCCAGCAACTTTTATTCCATGTGAAAACATTCTTAAAGTGTCTGCCACAACATCCAATGGAGAGTATCCTCCATATTTATTGGTCACTCCCCTTGCAGCACCGCTGAAGGCATGGCTTCCAAAATATGTTTTGATTCCAACGGCTTCCAGCTTTTTAACCATGTCCTCTGAGATGTCGGATTCATTCGGGCCGCTGAATCCCATGTGATGAGTTACATTGATGATTTCAACATCATCTCCAATGGCATCATGCAATTTTAATGCGGATTTCCCAGAAGAGGAAGCGATTAAAACTCTTTTAATGTTTTCAGAGAGATCCAATTTATCTTTAACGGCCATAATCAATTCATCGGTGTAATCTTCACCTTCTTTATCAAAATATGTAATAAATTTTCTTGCCATGTAAAACATCCCTAATAGATAAATATATTAAAATTCTATTATGTTATATAATATATTGAATTATTTTAATAAAGATTTTTATGAAAAGCGATGAACTTGAAAATATTAAACATGTAATTAATGGAGATTACATTGTAATTCCAATTGAAACAGGTTATATTAAACCAAACGAAAATTTAAACTCCATAATTGAACCTGCAAAAGAGCTAATGGAAAATGGAGATTATTTGGTTATTGCAGAAACTCCCATTTCTGTTTCACAGGGAAGACTAGTTGATGAAGCGGAATACACTCCCTCCCTAACTGCAAAGTTTTTAACAACCGTGTGGAGCAAATATTTATGGGGATACATACTGGGACCTGCCTTAAAGATTAAAAAAAGAACCATCAAAAACCTGAGAAAATTGCCTGAAGAAACAAAAGCTCACAAGGAAGTGGTTCTTCAACTGTATGGACTTAAACATGCTTTGAAACCTGCTTCAGAAGCGGGAATTGATTTGAGTAATGCTCCAGGAACTTGTGTTTCACTATTGCCCGAAAATCCCGAAAAAGTTGCAAAGGATCTCAAAAAAGAAATTGGAAAAGACGTTTGCGTGATGATTATTGACACCGATGCAACATACATGAAAAATGGAAAATACTTTACAGGATTGCCTATTGCCATTGAGGGAATTGACGCCGATAACGGATTTTTCGGATATTTAAAAGGCCAACTGTCTGAAAACATGGGGTCAACACCACTTGGATGCAGTGAAAAGATGGATGTTGAAACTGCATTAAAAATAGCAAACATTGCAGAAGATTACCAAAAATCACTTGCAACTGAAATGAAAACAATACACAGCGTTAAAGCCGTTTTAGGTTCAGAAATTGATGAAGTGACCATTGAAGACCTTGATTCCATCATCCATACACCTGCGGTAATTATTAGGAAGATTTAATCAAAAATTTTCAAATAATAACCATTAATAAATTAAATATCAAGAAATAAGGCAATGATATTTCACAAATACTTAAAATAAGCATTTTTAGCATGAAAAAATTTAAAGAAAGAAAGTTTTATATTAAAGATTTTACATAAAAAATAAGTGCTTATAAGTTAAAAGTTTTAATTAAATTAAACATAACGGATTTGATTTTGTGAACATCGATAACATTGCGAAATATAGAAACTATTTATTGCCTTTAATGGACATAATATCCATAATTTTAGGATATTATTTTGTATCAGTTCTAATCACTGATTCATTTTTAATGAAACCTACAAGCATTATAACAGTGCATGAGATTTTAACAGGAATTATACTATCCATTATTATCTATCAAATCATGTTCAGAGTGACAAAAAGATATTCAAACATCATCCGTTATGAAAACAATCAAGATTATCTTTTATACATCATTCTTTCAGTGTTTTCAATATTGATTGTGTCATTTATTGAAGAGTTGTTTTTAGGCATGAAAAATCCAACAATCAAACACAATCTGGTTATTGCAATAGTCATCGGTATACTGATGGTTGTTTACAGGCTACTAATCAAATATGTGTTATTAAATGATGTTGTGAGCAACAACAACAATTCAGAGTCTGAAAACAAAAAGAGATTATTAATCATTGGAGGAGGATACTCCGCAAATGACATTATCAAAACTTTAAATTCATCTCTTAAAGGACAATACGAAATCATTGGAATCATTGATGACAATAAAAAACGTATCGGTTATTCAGTGGCAGGAGTCAGAATCCTCGGCGACAGGACCAAAATCATACCAATCTGTGAAAGTCAAAAGATTGACGAAATATTTTTCACAATTGTAAATATCGACAACAAGAATAAAAGAGAGATTCTTGAATTGTGCAGCAAAACCAACGTAAAGGTAAAAGTCCTATCAAGTTTAAAAGAGATGATTACTCAAGAAAACCTCTTCCATAGCTTAAGAGATGTTGAAATAGAGGATTTGCTTGGAAGAGACCCAATTGAACTTGACAATCACAATATTAAAAATTTAATTAATGAGAAAGTTGTTTTAGTTACCGGAGCAGGAGGGTCAATAGGATCCGAACTATGCAGACAGATAATGCTCCACAATCCAAAACAAATGATATTGCTAGACAACTATGAAAACAGTTTATATGATATTGAGCTTGAGCTTAAAACAAACAATCCTAATCACGACATTCGTGCAGTCGTTGCAAATATCCGTGAAAAAGACAGGCTAGAGTCAATATTTGAAAAGTATTCCCCAGAAATCGTTTTCCATGCAGCAGCACACAAGCATGTTCCATTGATGGAAAACAACCCAACTGAAGCTATAAAAAATAATGTATTCGGAACATACAACCTGGTAAACTGTTCAGACAAATTTAATGTTAAAAGATTTATTTTAATTTCAACTGACAAGGCGGTTAACCCAACAAACATCATGGGAGCCAGTAAAAGATTATGTGAAATGATAATCCAGGCAAAAGATAAGGAAAGCTCCACAGAGTTTGTTGCAGTCAGGTTCGGTAATGTGCTTGGCAGTAATGGATCTGTCGTTCCATTATTCAAAAAGCAGATTGCCCATGGAGGACCTGTAACCGTAACCCATAAAGAGATAACAAGATTCTTCATGACAATTCCTGAAGCTGTTGCTTTAGTGCTTCAGGCAATAACCTATGCCGAAGGTGGAGAGATTTTCGTGCTGGACATGGGAGAGCCGGTTAAAATTTATGACCTTGCAAAAAGCCTTATCGAGTTGTCAGGATACACATTAGGTAAGGACATGGAAATTGAAATCACTGGCATGAGACCTGGAGAAAAACTCTACGAAGAGTTACTGATGAGCGAAGAAAATCTTGAAAGCACCAAACATGACAAGATATTCATCACAGAATCCATGAATTTTGCGATGGAGGATATCGAAAAGAAATTAGACATGTTTAGAGAACTCTTGAAAGATGAGAATGTAGGCAAGGATGAAATTAAGGATACAATGAAAAAATGTGTTCCTACATATAAAGAACCTGAAGAAGTTAACGGAGAATAAATAATGATGAAGATTCCATTTTCACCACCAGACATTAGTGAAGAAGAGATTAATGAAGTAATTGCAGCATTAAAGTCAGGCTGGATTACTACTGGCCCTAAAACAAAAGAATTTGAAAGTAAAATAACTGAATATTGCGGCAGCGACAGAACTGTTTGTTTAAGTGCTGCTACAACTGCCCTAGAAATGACATTGAGAGTTTTAGGCATTGGTGAAGGAGATGAGGTAATCGTGCCTGCATACACCTATACCGCATCATGTAGCGTAATCTGCCATGTCGGGGCAACACCGGTCATGATAGACAGCCAAGTTGACACCCAACTAATGGACTATGACAAGTTAAGTGATGCAATTAGTGAAAAAACCAAAGCGATCATTCCAGTAGACATTGCAGGAATATTGTGCGATTACGATAAGATTTATGAAATAATCGAATCCAAAAAGGATTTGTTCACACCATCCACCGAGTTACAAGAGGCTTTCAATAGAATCATCATTGTAGCTGATTCCGCTCATGGTTTCGGTGCCGTAAATGATGGCAAAAAATCAGGAAACCTAGCTGATTTTACTTGTTTCTCATTCCATGCTGTTAAAAACCTCACAACAGCCGAGGGAGGCGCAGTAACCTGGAAGAAAAATGAAAATATTGACAGTGAGAAACTATACAAGAAATATCAAATTTATTCATTGCATGGACAAACCAAGGACGCATTGGAAAAGACTCAAAAGGGATCATGGGAATATGACATTCTACTTCCTGCATACAAATGCAACATGACAGATATCCAAGCGGGAATAGGCCTTGGACAATTGAAACGCTATGATGAAATGCTTTCAAGAAGACATGAAATCATCAGACAATATGATGAGGGATTTAAGGACAGCAAAGTTATCACACCACGCCACTTTAGCGAAAATTCCGCATCTTCAGGACACCTATACCTGGCAAGACTTGAAGGCATAAGTTTAGAGCAAAGAAATGAAATCATAGTAAAAATGGAAGAAGCAGGAATAAGCACAAATGTCCACTACAAACCACTCCCATTATTAACAGCTTATAAAAATTTAGGATTTGACATTGCCGATTATCCTAATGCATATCATTTATTTGAAAATGAGATAAGCCTGCCGATATACTCCACATTAACCACTGAAGAAGTTGACTATATCATCAAAAATCTATTAGATATCTTAAAAAATTATTAAATATCGTTAGTTATTTATAATACAAAATAAATAACTAATATCAATTTTATTGTTTTATTTTTATTTATAAAATATAAGTTTTAGGGGAAAATATGATAGACGATCCATTAGTAAAGACCTTATTAACCAATGTTGTTGAAGACGAAAGCAATTTACCGATTGTTAAAGCATTACTCGATGGTGTAGAAACCGATGAAGAAATTGCAAATAAAACTGGAATTAAATTGAATATTGTTAGAAAAATACTTTACAGACTTTATGATATGGGATTAGCTAGTTATAAAAGAAGTAAAGACCCTGAAACACAATGGTTCACTTATTCTTGGAAATTTGAAAAAGAAGAAGTTATAAATCGTATAATTAAAGATTCTGAAAACTATCTGAAAATGCTTAATGAAGAATTAGAACGTGAAGAAAACAACATGTTCTTCCTATGCCCACAAGGACATGTCAGACTTGATTTTGATGAAGCATCTGACTATGAATTTTTATGTCCAGCTTGTGGAGACGAATTAGAATTCCAAGACAATAAAGCAACAATCAAACAAATTAAAGAAGACATTAAAATGGTTGAAAGTAATTTTAAGTCATTTAGTGAAAAAAATAGATAAAATGGAAATTGAATTACTTAAACAAGAAAACACACCAGAAAATGTCATAGAACATTGTGAAGCAGTTTATAAAAAAGCTATGAAAATAGCTGCTAATTTTGATAATGTGGATGAAGACCTTATAAGAAAAGGCGCTTTACTGCATGATATTGGAAGATCCAGAACCCATGGAATAACCCATGCCGTGGAAGGAGTGAAGATTGCCCAAGAACACGGGTACAACGAGGATGTGCTAAATATCATCGAAAGACACATCGGTGCGGGAATCACTGAAAGCGAATCAGTTAAACTTGGACTTCCAAAAAAATCTTATGTGCCCCAAACCCTTGAGGAGAAAATCGTTGCCCATGCAGACAATCTAGTAAGCGGGAGCAAAGAAGTTGACATTGATTTTGTAATAAACAAATGGAAAAGAACTATCGAAGATAGTGATGACAATATTGAAAGATTAATTAAGCTTGATAACGAGTTAATAAAAGCTTTTGAGGAATGATTATGAAAGTAATATGTTCAAGTGAAGAGTCTCTCTATCGTCCGGAAGCGGTCAGGTGGAGACAGAGAATGGAAATTATGAAACCTCTTGGAGATACTGTCGTATTATTGCCCTGCAGTATGAAAAAACCTTATTCCAATTCAAAATCCCATCAAAAATTTAGAAAATTAACAAGATCATATCAAGAGCTTATTGTCACTTCCCCTTTTGGAATTTGTCCAAGGGAACTTGAAAACACTTTTCCGATTCAATCTTATGATGTGAGTACCACAGGTTCATGGTCTGCTGATGAAATCGAAGAAAGCGGCAGATTGATAGCCAAGTACTGTGAAGGAAAAAAAGTCGTTGCAAACCTTGCTGGAGGTTATCTGGAATCCTGTGAAGCATACCTGGACGATTTTGTTAATGTTTGTGTGGATGGGCGTCCGACTTCCCCAGATTCACTTTATAATCTAAGGATGGAATTGAAAAATCATCAAAGAGTCAATAGACGTGAAAAGACCTTGCACGAACTTAAGTCAATTGCAAAATACCAGTTTGGTGAAGGAGGAGAAGGATTTATTCCTGACAATGTTAAAACCAAAGGAATGTATCACAAAAGGATATTGTCCAATGGAACCCAATTGGCATTATTAAATAAAGATTACGGATTGTATAGATTAAACTTACCGGGTGGAGAAATCTTAAAGGAATTGGGAATCCATATCATCAACATTGATTTTGACTTGGAAACAAACACCGTTTTTGCACCTGGAGTTGAAAAAGCAGACCCTAAAATCGTTCCAAATGACGAGGTCGTCGTTGTTCGTGACGATACCGTTGTTGGAGTGGGCAAGGCAGTTATGACCGGTCGTGAGATGGAAGAGTGCCGTAACGGTATTGCAGTTAAATTAAAACATCGTTTGAAAAAATAACAACATATATAAATATCATTATTAATACTTATAAATACATAAATTATAGGAGACTGAAAATGTCAGAAGAATTAGTAAATACTATTAAAGACGCAATTTCTCCAATTAATGACCCTCACATGGGAATCAGTATTGTAGAAATGGGAATTGTAAAAAATATCGCTGTTGATGGTGATCAAGCTGAAATTACCCTCCAACCAACCAACCCCGGTTGTATGAGTATTACTCGTATCGCTGCTGATACTAAAATCAGAGCTGAAAACGTTGAAGGTATTGAAAACGTGAAAATCATCGTTGAAGGACATGCTATGGCAGACTCCATTAACGAAATGATTAACAGATAAAATTTTAATTTTTTATTGTTTTTCCATGTATAACCGAAACAGTTATATATGGCAATAAACATATGTATAAGTGTTGACAGTTAACTGTCACACAATATGTATAGGCTAGTGGCACAGCTTGGTTAGCGCGCTCGGCTGATAACCGGGAGGTCATGGGTTCGAATCCCATCTAGCCTACTTCTAAGCTTTTTTTAAAATATTTTTCTTTTTACATGACAACTTTTTCTAAGAATTTCCACAAATAATATATACCGTATTCTACAAATATTAACTTGAATGTACAAAAAGTTGGAATGATGATAGAAATGTGGGAAAAGATTAATGAAAAATTCAAAAAATACCCTGCAAGAATCAGAGTTGCAGAAAAGATGATTGAACTTGGACTGTCCATAAACGATGATGGAAAAGTATATTGTGGAAACTTAAAAATCAGCGACAAGGCATTGGCAACAGCTGCAAATGTGGACAGACGTGCAATCAAATCAACAATTGAAGTCATATGTGAAGACGATGAACTATACAACCTATTCAGCAACATCATCCCAGCAGGAACACTATTAAAAAATATCGCTAAAAACATAGACCTTGGAGTTATTGAAATTGAAGTCGGATCCCAAAGTGAAGGAATTCTAGCAAAAACTACAAACTTAATAACAGAAAAAGGAATAGGAATAAGGCAAGCTTATGCCGAAGACACTGAACTTCAGCAAAGCCCAATACTAACCATAATAACTGAGGAACCAGTTAAAGGCGATTTAATAAATGAATTTTTAAAAATAGATGGAGTAACAAGAGTTTCAATCTATTGATTGAAATGTTCATTTCTTGCTTTTTCCATTTCAATATCTTCTTCTTCGAGAATATCTAAAAGTTCTTCCCAAGCTTCTAAAGACTCTTTAGCAGCTTCTTCAGTTAATTTTTCAATTGCATAACCAGCATGGATTAAAACATAATCACCAATCTCTACTTCAGGTAAGAGATCTATTTTTGCTTGTTGTCTTGCTCCACCGAAGTCAGCAACTAACCAATTATCTTCTCTGTTTATCTCAACAACATGAGCGGGTGCTGCAATACACATAAATATCAATCTCCAAAATTTAATATATATTAATAATTAAATGTTAGTATTATATAAAACTATCTAATGGGAGGTTAATGATGAAAAATATTGTAATTGGATCAGGGCCTGCAGGAAGATTAGGGTCATTAGAACTTGGAAAATTGGGAGAGGACGTCACATTAATTGAAAAAAATCATATAGCGGGAACCTGTTTAAATGAAGGGTGCATGGTTGTTTGTGCACTTACAGACATTACAAAATTTATTGATGAAAATAACAGATTCAACAAACACGGTTTCATTAAAAGTCAACTAGAAATTTCTTACGATAAAATCGTTGAAAAGATTACCGAAACACAAGTCAAGCTCAGGCAACTAAACCAAATGGAAAATGAAAGTGTTGGAAACAATGTGATTTACGGCGAGGCCAAAATTGAGGATAATCAGGTGATTGTAAACAACGAAACTTTCGATTGGGACAACTTACTAATAGCTACCGGTGCAAGACCATTCATTCCACCGGTAAAAGGATCTGAATTTGGGTTAACCAATAAGGACATATTGAAACTTGATGACGTTCCTGAAAAGCTAAACATAATAGGCGGAGGAATAATCGCCTGTGAAATAGCCAACATCTATGCCACACTCGGAAGCGAAGTCAATGTTATTGTGAGAAGCACATTTTTAAAGGAACTCAGTGAAAACACTAAAAGGTACGTGTTGGAAAAGATTATTCCAAATGTCAACATCATGGAAAATACCGATGTTATTGAAGTGTTCAAGGATAAAGTTTTGACAAATGACGGCCAAGAGCTGGAAGGTGTGCCGTTTTTTGCAACAGGAAGAACCCCAAACAGTGAGATTGCAGAAGGATTTGTTGAATTAAATCCTGACAAAAGCATCAAAGTTAATGAAATGATGCAAACTAATGTAAGTAATGTATATGCTGCAGGAGATGTTACTGGAGGATATCAACTAACCCCAGTAGCAAGAATGGAAGGCATCACAGCTGCAAGAAACATGGCAAAGTATGGAAATAAAGTGAGCTACAATTGCATTCCTCAAACCTTAAGTTTGAACACCGAAGTGAGTTTTGTCAAAAACGAAAAAACAAACCTTGGCGAAGATGAAAAGGCAACAATTGCAATACCTGGAATAGCCGGACCGGGAGCTTTCTGGAAAATACTCGAAGGAAATACCGGATATACCGAAATTGAATTCGATAAGAACAAAAATAAGATAAATAAAATAAATTCAATATCCCCCTCCTCAACCAGTGATGTGGCATACCTATCTTACTTGATGAGAATGGATTATGATTTGGATGATTACAGTGAGTTTCTAGAAATTCACCCTTCAACCGATACAAACTACAAAATTATAAAAAATCTGTGGCTATAATGCCACTATTCTACTTTTTTTAGGATGCTGTCAGCCAAATTATCTGCGGCATTCATACACACATCCCCATAATACAGCGCATTTTCCTGCAGGGAATCATAATTTTCAAAAGCTTCCTGAATGCTTTCGTAAACATCACCAACGTCTGATTCTATCATAGCGCCTTTGAATACTCCCGCCATGTTCTGGTATCTTCCCCATTTGACACGAGCAAGAGCAACAATAGGTTTTCCATTAGTGAATGCTTCCTCCAGTGAAACCCCGTCATCAGTGAGAACAGTCAAGTCAGCAAACTTGAACAGATGATTAATCCAGTCAATATAACCAGCATAGATTATTTTATTTTCATCGATCAAGTCATAATACTCATCCTTAAGAGGCAAACCCACCAAAACAAGGTTATACTCATCAGTCTTGTCTGCAACAATATTGATACCATCAATTATTCCTTTAAAGATTGAAGATCCTGAAGAAAATACAATAGTCTTTTTATTTTCATCAAAATTCGGATATTGCTTTAACTTTTGAAGAGCAATGTCGGATTCACCCTTTCCCATATCATCGGATAACGGATAAAAGGATTTTTCCATATTCTTAGGCAATTTATCCCATCTGAATTTATTCAATTCTGGTAAAATATAACAATGATTGAATTTTGGACACACTCTTGAATCGAGAGGAGTTGAAATTAAAGAAAAAGTAGGTTTACGTGCAAATTTACCTCCAAGAGAAGCAACAATAGCTCCTCCACCCAATATGCCCAATACAAAATCAGCTTTTGATTTTTTAATAGCCTTTCTTGCTTTAAAAGTAGCAGAAATCAATTTCAAAGCTCCCTTAAGAGCAGACAATTTAGTGGCAGAGTGACCTCCCGCTTGAGGAACAGATATCTTATGCCAAGAATATCCGTTTTTTTCAAATAAAAGACCCGGAGCAGATTCATCTAAAGCAACATCACATTCAACACCCCTTTTCTCAAGTGCAGACATGGTGTTTAGAGCAATCATGGCATCTCCCCCCAAACCTCTACCAGTGACAATAAGTAAACATTTCAAAAGAATCACTCTCCTTTTCCTAAACGAGGAATATAATTTTTTGGAACATATTTTTCGTGATGTCTTGCATGAGGATTGTATACTAATCTTCTGAAACCTAATGAAATCAATAATGGGTTTGTTATCCTATATTGATTATCTCTTAAAATCCATTTTCTGAGTAAGTCTCCTAATCCCCCTCCAGTTAAAACGTCCATGAAATAATCTCCGAAGGTAGGGTCAAGCAATCTTAATTGCTGTCTGAAGAACACTCTCAAATTGTTTCTTCTAACAAATGCAATCAATGCGGTTGTGATAAATCCGAATACAAGCACACCCACCAGTCCGCCCATAACATAATAAGCTAGACCAAGTGCAATTCCAAATGTGTGATTTCCAACTTCGCCCAACATGATTTTTCCTGAAAAGTCAAGCGGAGAATAAGCCATGCATACAACCAATATTAATAATGGAGTGTAAATAGCAGGAAGTTCAGCATATGGCTGAGATCCGACAATCAACATTGCAAAAATTGTCAAAACAGACATTATGATTGTTACAATGCATGTAGAACCCGGTTGCATGTCTGAAATGTTTAACGGCTGCACCATTAACGCAATAAAAATTGAAGATACGCCCAATCCTTCAAGCAAACCAACAACCATTACAATGATTATTCCGATACCCCTAGACAACTGTCCCCATTCCATACCGAACGGAGATTTCTTTCTTCCCAAAATGTCGTCAATTAATGCAAAAATACCTATTATTAAAATCAGATTATTAAAACCAGGCAACATATAAAAAGACAATATTAAAAATGGAATTATACCCACAGCACGTGGAGTTCCACCCCTAACGTTTGGAAACAGGTTTCCCAAATATCCTCTTTCGCCCAAAAATCTAAATATTATATTTATTACAGCAGTACCTATTGCAGATATGACAAAAACAAATATTAATGCAAAAAGTATCGATGTATACATCATGAAAATCACAGTTGATAATAATTTATATATATGATTTTAATTTTTCTTAATATATAAATATTAATTAATTTTATACCTTAGGATAGCCGCCATGCCTCCAAGACTTTCCAATTGTTTTCCGCCTTCATGCTCGCTACTGACAACCATTACATCACCTTTCATATTCTCGACCATATCCATGGAATCACCCATGTCCTCTTCGGCAACCTGAGTATCCAAAATCAACAGTTGCGATACTGCACCCAAGTTGATTGCATTCTGTGTTTCTTTTACACCATAAGCAATTTTTGAGGAATTTTTACCGATTTCTGAAAGCAGATTATTGATTGCACCCATTTCCTGAGCCACACGATTCTCTGAAGTTAACTTTTCAACAGTACCTTTCTTTAAAACCTCAGAAATCCCATTTCTACCTCCGGCACCTGTGGCTTCAATGATTGATATTTTGGCAAGGTCTTGGTGCTTATCCTTTAAGTAATCGTAAAAGTCGTTTTTAACAAAACCGGGCCCTGCAATAACAATATTTTGAATTGAATCGAATTTTGTGATGGACTCTATTACCTTCTCATAGAATTGGACAATGTTCTTTTGACGGTTCTTATCGATTATGCGCTTGCCTGAAACATGTCCCTTAATCGGACCGTAGTACTCTATTCCGAATTGTCTCATAAGTCCCAATGTTGCAGTGTCATCCTCAAGAACCACAATTATCGCAGATAATTTTTTGGATGCTTCAATAGCCTGATTCAATCTCTTGATGGCCCACTTTGGCCACCTGTTTTTTGTGATTGACAATGGAGTGTTGAGCTTGACTTCCAATGTATGGTGTGATCCGAGAGGCACCAAGTCTTCAGGACCCCTTGTAATTACGCCGGTTAGTCTTAACTTTCCTGTGAAGAGTTGAAATGAAATGTTTTCGATGTCCAGTCCTAAAGTAAATGTTTTCTTAACTCCCCTATCACTTCTAACTTTATCCCCGGAAGTGTCTTGTATACGCCTGGTTGTTTTTGATGAAGCGTTGTCGCCAACCTCAATAATGTGGGACAGATGCCACAAATCGTCCAAGGTTTCAGGAACAACCTTAACAAAACCTTCCTTCTCATCTTCGTTTATAACTTTCATAATAACATTAATTAGTTATAATGTAATACTATTAAAAATTTTTGAAGAAATGGAACAATCTATTTAAATAATTATAATCATTAAATATTAACTGATTAATATGAATGTTGGAATAATTGGAGGTAGTGATGGTTTAGGAAAAACACTAATCTACTACTTCAGGGAAGAATTTGAAGTATACATTACAGGAACCGACCACAATAAAGGTAGAAACGTTGCAAAGGAATTGGGCGTCAATTATATCGAGTCCAATGCAGGCCTTGCAAACATCAGCGACATACTCATCATATCCGTTCCAATCCAGTACACATCAGACGTCATTCAGGAAGTTGCACCTTTCATGAAAAGCGGATCCCTGATGGTTGACGTTACAAGTGTCAAGGAGGAACCCTCAAAGACCATGGCGGAATGCCTGCCTGAAACCGTTGAATACATTCCAACACACCCTGTTTTTGGTCCCCGCACAACCGAGCTTGACAATCAGGTCATAGTTCTGACCGCAGACAAGAAGGGTGAATGGTACAGCAAGGTTTATGATTACCTTTCAAGCAAGAACATGAGAATAATTGAAACCACTGCCGAAAAGCATGATTTCATGATGAGCATCGTCCAAGTTCTGACACACTTCTCCTTTATATCAACTGCCTCTGCAATTGAAAAGCTGAAAGTCGATTTGAGTGAAAGCGAAGACTATGAAAGTCCAATATACAATCTGATGATTGATATGATTGCCCGTATTGTAGCTCAAAATCCATATTTGACATACAATATCCAATCCATGAACAATAACGGGCCAAAAATCAGAAACACCTTTGCCGAAGCGGTCATCGAATTGAGGGACGTCATAAATAACGGAGATGAGGACTCATTTGTCGACATAGCAATCAAGGCAACCAAACATATGGGCGACATTAAGAATGCATTGGGTAGAAGTGACAAGGCAATCAACGCATTGAGCCATGAGTTCACATTATTGAACAAGTCAATAGGCAAAGAGGTTGGCCTCAAACATATCTATTCAGGAAAGATTCATGTTGGAATACTGGATGGAATAGAGGACAAGACCGCCATCTTAAAGCGTGGCAATCAAGTCAAGAGATTGCGCATAGCAAACATTGAAGTTTTAAGTGATGAGGAATTGTATGACTGGAAAATCAATAATTTGAACAGTAAAACCGAATCCATAAGCTGCATCTTCTCCAAGAGCGTCCATGTCGAAACAATCCAAAACACAGTCATGAATCTGGACAACATCATCGACATCAAACTGACAGACGCATATAACGGACCTCAGATTGCAGATGATTCAATCAGCCTGACATTTGAAGTCACAGCGTTGTCCAAAAGTGACATTGAAAATGTGAAAAACTTATTCACAGGTTTTGGTGGAACCATAAGATAATGTTTCGAACAATACGAACAAAAGTTAAAGTGTCTAAAAGTAATTAAATTTTTAAATTTAATATAGCACTTTAATATTTATTATTTTTTATAAATTTTTATTTTAAATTATTTTTATAGTGTCAACACAACAATAGTTTATATTTTAAATAAATAACCTTGTTTTATACCTATTTGAAAAAATGTCAAAACCGAAACATTTATATAGTAAGACATACACAGATTACTTTGTCAATAAAGTTACAAAAAGTAACAAAAAGATTTTGACATTACAATTACAATACATTACAGCCAAAAAATGGAGATGATATCATGGCAGAAAATGAAATCACACTAAAAGTTGCAGAAGCAATTTCACAAAAGGATGTCGGCCAAGGATTGGCAAGACTCGATCCAAATGTCATGGACGAGTTAGGAATCCATGAAAGAGACCTGATTGAAATTGTTGGAGAAAGAAAAACTGCAGCTATCGCTCTTCCTTCACAAACTGATATCGGACTTGGAGTAATAAGAATAGATGGACTCGTTCGTAAAAACTCCGGTGCAACCATCGGTGGTGAAGTCACTGTTAAAAAAGCAAAAGCAACAGAAGCAAAAAAAGTTGTTTTAGCTCCAACTGAAGATAACATTCGTGTACAAGGAGATGTTCGTGGACTATTCGCAGGAAAAGTAATGGTCCAAGGGGACATAATAGGATCACAAATCCGTGCACCAAGACCAAGCATGGGAATGGGATTCAACAGCCTCTTCGATGAATTGATGGATTTCACCCCAGCAATGCGCGAAATAAAATTCGCAGTAGTGTCCACAAGTCCTAAAGACATCGTGATTGTGGGACCAAATACAGAAGTGCAATTACATGAATCTCCTGTGGACGTTTCAAAAATCGAGGGAGTAAGCAACCTCGTTGATGTAAGCTACGAAGACATCGGAGGTCTTAAGGAAGAAGTCAAAAAAGTCAGAGAAATGATTGAGATTCCTCTTAAAAGACCAGAACTCTTCGAAAAATTAGGAATTGCACCTCCAAAAGGTGTATTGATGCACGGACCACCTGGAACAGGTAAAACCTTACTGGCAAAAGCAGTAGCCAGTGAAAGTGACGCCCATTTCATTTTAATAAATGGGCCAGAAATCATGAGCAAATATGTGGGCGGATCTGAAGAGAACCTAAGAGAATACTTCGAAGAAGCAGAAGAAAACTCCCCTTCAATCATATTCATAGATGAACTCGATGCAATTGCTCCAAAAAGAGAAGAAACCAATGGAGAAGTTGAAAGAAGAACCGTTGCACAACTTCTAACATTGATGGATGGACTCAAATCCCGTGGCCAAGTCGTGGTAATCGGTGCTACCAACCGTCCTGATTCCCTTGACCCAGCACTCAGAAGACCTGGAAGATTCGACAGGGAAATTGAAATTGGAGTACCTGACACAGAAGAAAGAAAAGAAGTGCTTGAAATTCACACCAGAAACATGCCTCTTGCAGATGATGTGGACCTGGACAAAATCGCAAATACCACCCACGGATTTGTGGGAGCAGATCTCGAATCATTATGTAAAGAAGCTGCAATGAGAGTAGTAAGAAGAATATTGCCAGAAATTCAAAACGACGAAGAGATTCCAAAAGAAGTTATGGAAAAAATCGTGGTGAACGGAGATGACTTCAAGAACGCACAAAAAGAAATCCAACCTTCCGCACTAAGGGAAGTCCTTGTGCAAATCCCAGACATCAAATGGGACGATGTTGGAGGACTTGAAGACGTAAAACAAGAACTTAAAGAAGCTGTAGAATGGCCTTTAAAACATCCTGAAACCTTCCAACGCCTAGGAATCAGACCTCCAAAAGGAACATTGCTTTACGGAATTCCGGGAACCGGTAAAACTTTGCTTGCAAAAGCGGTTGCAAGTGAAAGTGAAGCGAACTTCATTTCCGTTAAAGGACCTGAACTCCTGTCCAAATGGGTCGGAGAATCCGAAAAAGGTGTTCGTGAAGTATTCAGAAAAGCAAAACAGGCTTCCCCAACTGTGATCTTTTTCGATGAAATCGATGCAATAGCCAGCGCACGTAGCGGAAACGACACTGACAGCGGAGTGACAAAAAGAGTGGTAAACCAATTGTTAACTGAAATGGACGGTCTTGAAGAGCTTGAAGACGTTGCAATCATTGCGGCAACAAACAGGCCAGACATTCTGGACACAGGACTCATGAGGCCTGGAAGATTCGACAGACACATTGAAGTCGGAGAACCTGACGAGGACGCAAGAGTGTCCATCTTCAAAGTGCATACAAAAGACATGCCACTTGCAAAAGACGTTGATCTTAAAAAATTAGCCAAAAACACAGACGGTTATGTCGGAGCAGACATTGAAGCTGTTTGCAGAGAAGCTGCAATGCTTGCATTAAGAGATGACCTTGAAGCTAGTGAAATCCCATACAAATACTTCAAAGAAGCAATAGACAAGGTGAAGCCAGGAAACAATCAAATCCAAGAAGAACAGTTAGTTCAATACATGTAGGGACAAACACTCCCTACACCATCCTATTTAACTTCTAACCATATTTTAACCTCGGGAAAGATAAGGACAATCTTTCCCACAACCTCCATTATATTTATCGCATTCTCTATTAAATCTGGGGAGGATATGGAATCCTCCCCCAACCTCCATTTAAAAAAAAAGACTTATTTTCTAGGCAATATATAATCTGAAGGAACAATACCCTTATTGAAATATTGCCTTTTATATTCAATGAAATCAAATCTAGGACCACTGACACCCCATTTAGGATTATAACCAAAAATGTTAATATATTCCTCCAAATCAGATCGCTCATCCATCATTGCCTGAGTGACATTATACAACGCTTTTGTATCATCGATTGCCCTGTGGAAATTGACTTCATCAATACCATAATGCTTAACGGCATCGATTAGCTTGTGAGGAAATTCCTTACGGTCTTTCAGGACTGTTACAGTATCAATCCAGTCAAGGCCAGATACGATGTCATCAGCCTCATCAGGAAAATGCCTTTTTAAAAGATAGTATACAAATGCCAAGTCAAACTGGCAATTGTGAGCAATCATCAATGTTCCCGGAGTCAGGTTATCCTTCAAATCGCAAGCAACTTCCCTTTCACTTATCCCCTTAGTTATAAGCATCTCATCTGTGATACCGGTTATTTCAGTGATTTTTGGAGGCAAATCCTCATCAATGTTTATGAATTCATCATATTCGGTGATGTTTCCATCATCATCAATCAGCATCGCCAGTTCTATAATCCTGCAGCTTAAAAAATCGAGACCTGATGTCTCGGTATCAAAATATATCACTTTCATTTTTTACATCCTAAATTAACTTATTTGGAGTATCATCCTTGTTTCTCGGATAATTATTGGTTGTTAGAGGCTTGCCGATTTTTTCAAGCCTAATGTCCAAGAACCTGCGGCCATCATCACTGGCACAGAAAATCGGAACCTTAACCCCATAGTAATAAGGCTCATGCTCGTCAGCATACTCATCAATTGCCTTTGAAGCGCAAGCTGTTACAATGTCTGCATTTTCAAAAAGCATTTTAACCTCATCAGCACTGGCGCCTGTTGTGTGGGCCACGAAAATATAAACGTTAACGCCATCATCAACAGGATAATTCCTTATCTCCTCAACCATAGGTGAAGGAAGTATTGTTATTGCAATGTTCTTATATCCCCTATCCAAAGCCAGTTTCAATCCTTCCAATTGATTCAATTCAGCGGTTTCGGGGTTCAGAATTACGCAATCCTTTTCCTCTAATTTTTCAATGACTTCAGGAATGGGGGTTGTGCTTACAAGGCCTGACACCCTTCCGCCGACTCCCTGAACGACGCGAGGATTGGTCATGAGCAATGTTCCGGCACCATCACATGCTCCGACAACACAGTCGATGTTTCCTTTTTCCATATTGGTCTTGAGAATTTCAGATATTCCAACAGTGACCAAATCATCCATCTCAACAACCCTTTCTGGAGTGCACATTCCGAAATCATTGATTCTGAAATTAATGTTCTTGCGTATGAATTCCTCATTTAACTCTTCCACTCCATGCATTGCATGAAACATAGGACAATATTTCATGTCTGATGAGCCAACTTCAGTGATTTCACCGTTTTCGATTACCACACGCACTTTTCCCAATGTTTCAATAACATGTCTATCTTTAACCATATAACCACCAATGTTTAATAATATTAAAACGACAATATAAAAAATTAATTCTATATATTAAGAAAATCTAATATTATTAATGATTAGTCAACATGAGGGATAAATTTGACTCAAAAAAGTGAAGCACAAAAAGGCAACATCACACCAGAAATGGAGTTTGTTGCTCAAAAAGAAAATATAGATGTAAACAAGCTAGCTAAATTAATTGATATGGGAAAAGTAGTAATTCCCAAAAATGTAAATGGCCATTCAAAACCATGCGGTATTGGAGAATGCCTGACAACCAAGGTCAATGCGAATATCGGTTCTTCATCAAAGATTGATGACTTGGACTTGGAAATCAACAAGGCAAAACTTGCACAGGAATACGGTGCGGACGCATTGATGGACTTGTCAACAGGTTCAGATTTGAAGCTGTTCAGGAAAAAGATTATGGATGCAGTTGATTTGTGCATTGGAACCGTTCCAATCTATGAGGCAGGAGTAGTCACCTTAAACAAGGGCAATGAAATCATTGACATGGATCCTGACGACATCTTCAAGGCAATAGAAAATCAGGCAAAAGAGGGAGTGGACTTCATGACACTCCACTGTGGAATCACAAAGGACCTTGTCCAAAAGCTTAAGGCAGCAAACCGTATGATGGGAATTGTAAGCCGTGGAGGAACATTCATGGCATCATGGATCAACCACAACGATATGGAAAACCCATTATATGAAAATTATGATTATCTATTGGAATTATCCTATGAATACGACATCACATTATCCCTAGGCGACGGATTGAGACCGGGATGCCTATCAGATGCAAGCGATATCCCTCAAATTCAAGAGCTTGTAAACCTGGGAGGATTGGTCAAAAGGGCACAGGACGCAAATGTTCAAGTGATGGTTGAAGGGCCTGGACACATGCCTTTAAACCAAATCAAGGCAAACATGGAAATACAAAAGACAATCTGTCACGGAGCGCCATTTTACGTTTTAGGACCTCTTGTGACTGACCTCGCTCCGGGTTATGACCACATCACAGGAGCAATAGGGGGAGCAATAGCTGCAACCGCAGGAGCAAGCTTCCTATGCTATGTGACACCTGCAGAACACTTGTCCCTTCCAAGTCTTGAAGACGTTAAAGAAGGAGTTGTCGCATCCAAGATTGCTGCTGAAGCAGCAGATGTTGCAAAAGGACTTCCGCAAGCTTGGGAAAGGGAACGCGCAATGGCAAAGGCAAGAAAGGAATTCGATTGGGAAGCACAGTTTGACCTTGCATTGGACAAGTCAAAACCTAGAAAATACCGTGACAAGTGCGAGCTTGACGATGATGAAATGTGCGCAATGTGCGGAGAGTATTGTGCAGTAAAAATAGCTAAAGGCGATTTCTAATGAAATATCAAGAATTGGTAGACGTGTACTCAGCCCTTGAGGCAACTACAAAAAGACTGGAAAAAACCGAAATCATAGCGGAATACCTGAAGACCCTAGACTCCGAAACCATTGAGAAAGTTGGGCTTTTGATTTTGGGAGTAGTATTTCCCGCATGGAGTTCAGAGGAAATAGGCATTGGTGGAAAATTAGTTGAAAGGGCAGTTGCTGAAGCGGTCGGCACAACCCAGGCCGCCGTTGAGGATGCCGTTCGTGACGAGGGAGACATTGGTCTTGCTTGCGTCAAGCTATATGCAAAAAAATCCCAGATGACCTTCTTCTCACAGCCCCTTACAATCGACTTTGTCTTCAACAGCCTGAGAAAGTTATCCCAGATAAGCGGTTCAAGGTCAACCAATCGTAAAATTTCAGTCATCCTGGAGCTCTTGTCACAGGCAAGCGCAACTGAAGCGAAATACCTGACAAGGACCATCACAGAAGAGTTGAGAATTGGAGTGGGTGACGGAGTGGTCCGTGACGCAATAGCCCAAGCTTTCAATATCGACAAGGCAATCGTTGAAAGGGCGCAAATGCTTACCAATGACTTTTCAGTCGTAGCAAGAACCGCCAAGGAGGAAGGTGAAGCGGGACTTGCCAAACTTAACCTTACACCAGGAACTCCTGTAAAACCTATGCTGGCACAATTGGCACCTCCCTTAGAGGAAATATTGCCTGAAATGGGCGAAGCCCTTTGTGATACAAAATACGATGGAATAAGACTTCAGGTTCACAGAAACGGCGATGAAATCAATATTTTCACACGCAGACTCGAAAACATCACCCATGCACTTCCGGAAATCGTTGAACTGTTCAATGAGCACATGCCCCATGAGGATTATATTGTAGAGGGAGAGGTCATAGCCACACGCGATGGAAAACCTTTACCTTTCCAAAACGTCCTTCATCGTGTTAGAAGGAAACACAATGTTGAGGAAGCTATGGAAAACGTTCCACTGAAAGTTTACCTGTTTGATGTGATGTATTATAAGGTTCCAATGATTGATGAAGCCTTGAAAACCAGAAGGGAAACACTTGAAAGCATTGTAGATACCTCAGTTGATGAGATGAACTTGAGTACCATGAAATATGGAAATGCAGACAACATCGATGAAATCCAAGCGCTCTTCGAATGGTCCATCAACGAGGGACATGAAGGAATCATGATCAAGGACACCACCTCCCCATACATTCCAGGATTAAGGGGCAAAAAGATGCTCAAGTACAAGGCAGAGCCTGAAACATTGGATATGGTGGTAATCGGAGGAATATACGGTATCGGTAAAAGAGGGGATTTTGTCGGATCATACCTGTTGGCCTTAAGAGATGAAAACAACGAGTTCAAAAGCGTTGCATTGGTCGGAACCGGCCTTGACGATGCCACTCTTGAATACCTTACAGGAAGAATGAAAGAGCTTGAAATATCAACAAAAGGCCGTGAAATCAAAGTAGAACCAAAAATCGTTCTGGAAATTGCATTTTCAGAAATTGTCGAATCCCCAGAATATGAAACCGGTTACTCATTAAGGTTCCCTGTCGTTAAAAACATCCGTAAGGACAAAAGTCCGATGGATGCAGACACTGTTGAAAGGCTCCTTTCAATGTACCGCACAGGAAACTAGTTAGGTAGAGCTTTGACTCTACCGATTACCTCACTTTTCAAAAAATAAACAGCAAAAAAGCACCCTGATAATCTATATACAAACTTATTTTTGTCAAATCCTCTAAAAGGAGTATGCAATAATTTTAACCTAAAATAAACCTTGCAATCATCTCGTCACAAGTATTTAAATCATGAAAATCCATTATCTTGTATGGAAATCACTGACGACAAACTACTGAAAATTGCACTGGTAACTTCACTGATTGGAATAATCGGCCTGATAGCATTCACTCCAACAATTGAAGTTAAGGAAATTGACATTAAAGACATAAACAGAGGAATGATTGATGAGGAGGTGAAAATAACCGGAGTCATTACCGAAGTCAGCCAATCAAGTTCAAAGACAAGCTATTTTTTGACAATCAACGATGGGGAATCTCAAACTCCACTGATTATTTTTGAAAGCCAAGTGGCTGAAATTCAATCCAGAAATTTGGATATTGAGGACTTTAAGAATAGAAAGGTCCAGGTTGTCGGGACAATAACCGAGTACAATTCAAATTTGGAATTGATTTTATCGAATGGGGACAGTCTGAGAATAATCAATTAACAATATATTTATTAATCAAAATCCAAAAATAAGACATGTAAATTTTATAGGAATTAAGAACATGTCTAATAAAAAAAGATTATTTGGAACTTTTGGAGTTAGAAGAACCGCTAATGACGTTTTAACACCAGAATTTGCAACAAGACTCGCAGCCAGTTACGGTACAGTTGTTCAAGGAGTCGTGGCTGTTGGAGGAGATACACGTACTTCAACTCCAATGCTGATGGAAGCCGTTAAAGCAGGACTGTTATCATCAGGCTGTGATGTTGTGGATTTAGGAATATTGCCGACTCCAGGTGTCCAGTATGCAGTTCGCAAGTATTATGACGGAGGAGTCATGATTACTGCTTCACACAATCCGCCAAAATACAATGGTATTAAATTCTTAGATGCAGACGGTATTGGAATACCTGACGATATGGAACTTGAGATTGAAAAATTATACTTTGATGAAGAGCCAAAAAGAGCAGAATTCTCTGAAATCGGCCAGATATATCACAATGATACGATAATTGATGAATATGTTGATGAAGCAATCTCCAAAGTAGATGCTGAAGCCATTAAAAACGCTAATTTAAAAGTTGTCGTAGACTGCGGGTCAGGTGCAGGATGCTACACCGCGCCATATTTGATTCGCAAGTTAGGTTGCGACGTAACCACCCTCA
This sequence comes from Methanobrevibacter sp., assembly GCF_017940815.1. Taxonomy (GTDB): domain Archaea; phylum Methanobacteriota; class Methanobacteria; order Methanobacteriales; family Methanobacteriaceae; genus Methanocatella. The sequence continues at coordinate 43,293 of NZ_JAGAXX010000028.1, read as the reverse complement.
ACTCACAGGCAGACGGATTTTTCCCAGGACGTGACCCTGAACCTATTGAAGAAAACTTGCAGGAATTGATTAGTGTTGTAAAAGAACTTAATGCAGACATTGGTCTTGCTCACGATGGAGATGCAGACAGAACCATCTGCATTGACGAAAAGGGCAATTTTGTTTTAGGAGACAAGACATTCACCCTTGTTGAAAAACAAATGCTTAAGGAAAACAATGGAGGAACCATTGTCACCACCGTTGCAACTTCACAGGCAATTTATGACGTTGCAGAAGAGTACAATGGCGAAGTGATTGCCACTGCTGTTGGAGACTTGCTCGTTGCTCGTAAGCTTAAAGATGAAAATGGTTTATTCGGAGGAGAGGAAAACGGAGGACTGATCTTCCCAGACTTCGTATACGGAAGAGATGCAGTAATGACCGTTGCAAAAATCCTTGAAATCGTTGCAAAAGAAGGCAAACCATTATCTGAATTGGTGGCAGAGCTTCCTGTTTACTATGCAAGCAAAATGAAAATTGAATGTCCTGATGACGAAAAGGAATTTGTAATGAACAGCATTGCAGATGAAATCAAAACCACAACCGATTTCGAATTGGACTTGACCGATGGAGTCAAAATCCTAAAAGACGACGGCTGGGTAATCATCAGACCTTCAGGTACCGAACCGATTTTCAGATGCTTTGCGGAATCCGACTCACAGGCAAAAGCTGACGAAATGACCGATTGGGGAATTGGCTTAATTGAAAAATACAAAAAATAATTAAAACAACTCCCATCACCATTTTTTCTTTTAATTTTATTGAAATTTTGATTAAATAAAAAGCAGATTATATCAAAATATTGATTTTAATCAAGGATTATTTCAAAATTATAATATCTTTAGTAAAAAAATAAGAGTTTGAATGTAGTAATCTACATTAAAAGTTTTCTAAACATTCTTCTTTTAAGAAAAACGCATCTTCATTATCAGGATTTCTAAGTAAAACCTTATTGAAACTGTCAACTGCCTCTTCAAATTTACCCAGTTCCATCAGCACAACACCCTTATTCAATAAAAAGTCTATGTTGTGTTTTTCCAAATCTATTGCCTTATTGAAACATTCGAGAGCCTCATCAAGCATTCCCAAATCAATATAAGCATTACCCATACGGTTTATCGCAGAAGCATCCATTTCAGAATCATCCAAACATACCTCAACAGCCTTGTCAAATGATTCAATAGCTTCCTCCAACATTCCCATGTCAGTCAATAGGTTTCCACGGGAGTTCCAAACTTCAGGATTTTCACCGTCAATCACAATAAGCTTATCATAAACCTTCAGCGCATCGTCATACCTTCCGAGCATTTCTAAAATGAAGCCTCTCCAGTACAGGACAATTGGGCTGCTTGGCCTATAATTATATGCGATGTTACTCACCTTCAAAGCCTCATTGATGTTTCCTGAGTTCAGAAGTGCAATAGCCTTATTATTCAAAATGTAAATATTGGCCGGCTCATATTCGAGTGCCTTGTCATAGCAATCAATCGCATCGATGAACCTGCCCAACCTTGACAAATTGTCTCCCTGCTTGTTCAATAGATAAACATCGTTAGGATCCAATTTCAAAGCAGCATCATAACACATTGTTGACTTATCGAACTTACCACTGTCAAAAAGAATGTCTGCTCTCTTTGTTATCATTGCCTTTTCGTCGATTTTGTCTCCTTTCCAATCGTCAATGTGTATCTTTTCAAAATAGATTATTTGAAATTCCTCATCAGGATCAATTTGGCCACCGTACATCTTTTTAAATTCTCTCAACATATCTTTAGAGTCTTTAAAACCTTCTTCACGAGCCAATTCATCATTATCCTTAATTAAAGAAAAAGGAATAGTTTCAATACCAGTTACAAAAGCCTCAAAAATCTTCATCTTTTCTTTTGAAACAAGATTCCAGTAACAATATAATCTGTCACCCACCTTAAGCGGTGTTTTCCACGCCTTACGAATGGTTCTGGTTTTCTTACCAGTGATAACATCAATATCATTACTTGAAAATGACAAAATAGGTATTGTAAACACTCTCCCTAGATAATTTGTTCCCCAAACTCACCTGACTTAACCTTGACAACCCCATCAAAGTAAGGTTTGATTTCCTCTGCCAACTTAGCTAAGTCATGAGGATTTGGCACTTCAACTTTTTCTAAAGCCGGATCTAGAACATTTTTATTTCTGAATTGTTGAATAGTGTAAACTTCTGATTTGATTTCGTCAACCAAATTGATAATGTCTTTTTTAGTGTGTAATGTTGGAACATATGTTGTCCTTATTTCCAAATGAACTCCAGCATCATTTATATATTCCATTGACTTTTTGACTTCAAAACCTACATTTGCACCGGTGATCTTACGATACTTTGAAAATGTGGTTTTAACGTCAAGTGAAACATAGTCCAGCAGATTCAAATCCAAAATCTCTTTAAGTTTTTCCGGATAGATGCCACTTGTATCCAATTTGGTTTTCAAACCAATTTGACGAACATATTCTAATATTTCAATAACGGCATCGGTTTGAACTAACGGTTCTCCTCCAGAAATCACAATAGCATCCAAAAAGTCAGCTGAAGAATCAATTTCATCCTTGATTTCTTCAAAAGATTTTTCAGTATTGTCTTCAAGCAATTCCACATTATGACAATATCTGCATGCTAAAGGACATTTGGACATGAAAATGACCAGAGACATGTTTCCATGAAACTCAACAGAAGATATTACTGTTCCTCCCACATACATTAGTTTAAAACCTCTTTTAAAATTTCAATAAATTTCTTATCTTCTTCTAAAGTACAGATACTTATTCTAATCCAATACTCATCCAAACCTTTAAATGATGTGCAATCCCTAACAATGATTCCTCTTTTCATAAGCTCCAAAGCAAGTTCTGACGCTGTAAAACCAGTGTCTTTTATGCCGATTAGCATGAAATTTGACTTGGATGGAAATACATTCAACCCATCGATTTTTGAAATTTCGTCGTATAAGTATTGCCTTGATTCAATACCCTTTTCAATGGACTGTTCAATATACTCAGTGTCCCTGAATGTGTTGAGTGCAGCAACAAATGACAATCTTGTAAGGGAGAATACCGGCTTGATTCTGTGCATGTACTCAATGATTTCATCGCATGCAAGACCGTAACCTATTCTCATGCCCGCAAGTCCCAATACCTTAGACATTGTACGGATAATGAAAATATTGTCAAATTCGTTAATCAAATCTTTATTTGTGACTTCTGAGTATTCAAAATAAGCCTCATCGATGACAATTAAAATATCAGGATTTTTACCTGCAATGTCCATTAGAATCTCCTTATCTATCAGAGTTCCTGTAGGATTGTTCGGACTGCATAGGAAAATCATTTTGGTTTTTGGAGTTATGGCGTCAAATATTGAATCAACATCCAACTTGTTTTCATCCAAATCCCATTTTGCATAAACCGGTTTGGCACCATATTGCTTTAATAAGTATTCATAGTACATATAAGATGGTAAAGGGACTATGAACTCGTCCCCATTATCAATAAATGTTTTTGCAAGAACATCAATTATTTCATCAGCACCATCCCCACCAATAATGACCTGAGAAGATTTAACTCCAGAATATTTTGCGATTTCATCCACAAGTTCATGCAATTGTGATTCCGGATATCTGTTAATGGACTTAATCTCATTTTCAATAGCTTTCATTGCTTTTGGAGATGGACCCCACGGATTTTCATTTGAACCCAATTTGATGATATCCTCTTTTTTTAAGTTAAAATCACTTGCAATCTCATCTTGAGATTTTCCAGGCACATATGAATCCATTTCTTCTACAATTTGTCTTGCTTTCATAATTTAATCTTCCTTATATTGTTTGGAAAGTTTAACATAATTTTCTGCATTTTTTCGAATCATTTCGATTTGTTCAGGTGAGACCTCTTTTATTGCTTTTGCAGGAACTCCCAATATCAAACTGTTTTCAGGAAATTCCTTTCCTTCACTTACAACTGCTCCAGCACCGACAATGGAGTTTTTAGAGATATGGGCACCATTCAAAACGGTGGCATTCATTCCAATCAGCACATCGTCGTCAATCTTACAACCGTGAACAACAGCACCATGACCAACAGATACGTTTTCTCCTATTTCAACAGGATATCCCTTGGTACAGTGCACAACACAATTATCTTGGACATTGGAATTGTTTCCAATGGTTATGGAATCTGTATCTCCCCTCAAGACTGCACCATGCCAGATTGATACATCTTCACCTAATTCAACATCGCCAATTACTTGTGCTTGTGGGCATATTACAACAGAGTCTTTAATATTTTCCATAATATCGCCTATTTCTTCTTATTCTTATCTTGTATAATATGATTCTGTTTTACCAACACTCTTGTATCGGAGGGTACATCATCATACAATAAAACCCCTGAACCGATAGTGGCATTGTGACCTACCTTAACACCCGGTGAAAAACTTGAGTTGATACCTGTTTTCACTGAATCCCCAATGATGGAACCGAGTTTACGTCTTCCACTATCAATCATCTGATTTTTGATTTTGGTTTTTACAGATCTATTATCAAAACGTAAGTTAGCAATGTTAGTTCCGGCAGCTATATTACAATTGGACCCTATGACTGAATCCCCAACATAACTTAAGTGGCTAACATTGGTATTTTCCATAATGATAGAATTTTTAATTTCAACGGCATTTCCAATATGGACATTGTCTCCAAAGTAGGAATTGCCTCTGATATAACAATTAGGACCCACATCACAGTTCTTACCGATGTACACGTTTCCTTCAATGTACACACCGGCCCTTATGATACTTCCTTCATCCAAAAAGACCTCACCATGAATGTGTGCGCCGTCTTCAACATGACCCTTGATTTCTGTCTTGAGTTGGCCGATTAACTCTTCGTTTACCTCAATCAGTTCCCAAGGTCTTCCGACATCGATCCAATCTTTATCTGTTTTATGGCCGATGACTTTTTTGCCTTCGTTAATTTGCAAGGTTACTGAGTCGGTAATCTCGTATTCTCCTCTCTCAGAAATCTCAGTTTTATCAATCTTATCGAATATGTCCTTATTAAAGACATAAATCCCTGCATTAACCAAATTACTTGGCGCCTCTTCTTTTTTAGGTTTTTCAACTATGCTTTTAATGTTTCCGTTCTCAATTTCAACTACACCAAATGCAGAAGGGTCTTCCACCTCTGTCAAAAGCATCAAGGTATCTGGCTTTAAATAATTGAATTTTTTAATGATTTCATTAATAATTTCATCATCTAAAATGATATCCCCATTCAAAACAATCAAACTATCTTCTATAAAATCTTTACCATAACTTATGGCATTCGCAGTACCTAAAAAGTCTTTTTGTGTTTGATATGTAATGTTAACACCAAAATCACTACCGTCGCCAAAGTAATCCCGAACCATTTCTTCTTTATATCTTACAATCAACAGAATATCCTTAATTCCATTATCTCTTAATGATTCTATATTATATTGGATGATTGGCTTTCCAGCAACTGGCAACATGGTCTTAGGCTTTGTAAGTGTTAATGGCCTCATTCTAGAACCTTCACCAGCACTTAAAATAATCGCTTTCACTTTTATTATCCCCTATAAAATATCTAATAATATTATATGTTTAACTTCTTACTTATTAATTAACTTATCTAATCAAATAACTAATTTTAAATAATAGTATCAATAAACTCAAATTATATTAGCTATGCTAATCGCAAAAATATAAAGGAGATAATAAAATGACAATATATGTTTGTTTACACTGTGAATACAGATTCGATTCAGAAAAAGGTGACCCTGCTTACAACATTCCTGCTGGAGCAACTCCTGCAGACATGCCAGATGATTGGGTTTGCCCAGAATGTGCAGCATTAGGTATTGATGCATTCATCGCAGAAGAAGAATAAGAAATCTTCTTCATTTTTTATTTTTTAAATCGACTTTTTTTCAAACCAACTAGACAACTGTTAAAAATATTTATATAATTTAATTTTAAAAACTAATATTGTAATTTTATTTACTTAACATATTTTTAAAAATATAAGCGTGGGAAATAAAATGAACAGAAGAAAAAAACTGATAATAGCTATTCTCTTAGTTATTCTCGTGGGACTATTAGCTTCAATTTATGGTGCTTTAAACGGAGGTCCTGACCTTTCACAAGAAAATAAGGACATCTTATTATTAACAGCAGATAAATACGAGCAATCAAACGGAGGAGTGGACATGGCTTTCATGATCCATTTGGAAAACGGAAGTTTCTCTAACTACACTCCAATTTATCCAGGGGGCATGACTCACCCGTCCCAACCTGCATCCAGTGCAATTGGTGGAGGGAAAATGTTCATGCACGACTGTCTCTATGACGGAATAGACGATGGTATGCAATATGCAAAAGAAATTGTGGAAGCAAACACAAACATGACCCCAGATGCAGTAGTTCTCGTTTATGACGAAGGAGTAGACAATATTATTGATTCAATACGTCCATTAAAAGTAGACGGTGAAGTGACAAACCTTAGTGCAACAGACATCATTCGTGAAAACGATGCATATAACGGATATGCAGGTAATGATGCTGTTTCAGGAAACATGTCCAGATCCGATGCTGTAATGGTATTAGTTAAAGCATTGGCACAAGCTGCAGCTCAACCAGATAAAAAAGCAACAATGGTTCAAGCAGCATTAAAAGAATATTCCAATGGTAACATTGTAATGAAACCTGAAGGTTCATTTACAAAATTATTAGCTACAAAAGGAATTGAATCGTTGAGTTAATTTAAATCTCTTTAAAGAATTCTAATATTCTTTAAAGAACTTTTTTTATTTATTTTTTGTATTAAAAAAAAGATTAGAAGATAGGTAATCTTCTATAAGTTTTCATTGATTATTTTTACACAAGTCTCTTTGATAGATTCGGCTCTTGCCTCATCGCGAGACTCCAAGGTTATTCTGATGTAGTCTTCAGTTCCGGACGGCCTTACCAACACCCAGCTATCATCAGCAAATGTCAATCTTACACCATCAAGAGAGTTTACCTCAACAATATCATCAAAAGCGTCTTTCAGCAACTCTTCCATATTTTCCATCACTTTAACCTTAGCCTCTTTTGAGCAGGTTATTTTTTCACGGATGTTTGGATAAGATGGAATCTCCGCAAGCAGTTCAGACAGTTTGCCCTTATTGGACACCAGTTCCGCCATTCTCAAACCGGACAATATTCCGTCAGGACACATGCAGAAATCAGGGTGCAACCATGTTCCTGAAGGTTCTCCTCCGAAACTTGCATTCTTCTCAATTATGACTTCAGCGACATTCACATCCCCTACAGGAGTTCTGAATACGTTACCTTTGACTGACTCGTCCATGCATAATCCTGCATCAACAGTGGTCACCACATCTCCATCGAACTCTTTTGATATCAATGCGAGTAATGAGTCGAATGGGGAGATTTCGCCGTTTTCATCAACAGTAATCATCCTGTCGGCATCACCATCATGGGCAATACCCAAGTCTGCCCCAATAGCTACAACGGTCTTCATCAAGGTCTGTAAGTTTTCGGCATTCGGTTCTGGGTTACGGCCTGGGAAAAATCCGTCAGGTTGGGAATTCAATGTTGTTACCTCACAGCAGGCCTTTCTGAATACTAATGGTGATATTTCACTTCCTGCTCCGGATGCACAATCAATTACAACCTTCAAACCTTCCTTAATGTCAACCATGTCAACAAGGTCATCGACATATTGACCCTTGATTTCATCGTTAACACTTAATTTACCTACTTTGTCCCAAGTTACTGAAATGTATGACTTTTCAGCGTATATATCTTCAATTTCCGCTTCCTGAACGGAAGTGTATGCCATACCGTTTTTATTCCATAACTTTATTCCGTTATATTGGGACGGATTGTGTGATGCGGTCAACATTATTCCCGCATCGGCATCGAGTTTTTCAGTAGCATAACCAACTAAAGGTGTTGGAACCATTCCAATTTTAACTACATTAACACCGCTTTCAAGCAAACCTGCGGTGATTGCTTGGTCAAGCATCTTATTTGTAGTTCTTGTGTCATATCCTAAAACAACAGTACCTTCATTGCCGAGATAGTATGCCAATGATTTACCTACATTTAATGCTAATTCACAAGTCACTTCAGAACCTATCTTTCCCCTAATTCCTGATGTTCCAAATAGTTTTTTTGCTACCATAAAACCACCTATGCACCGAATTTGTGAGCATAATTCATTAAGTCCATCATGATGTTCATTACATCTGAACCTCTGATTCTGTTGAGACCTCCTTTTGCGCAGGCACGTTCAGAGAATTCGCAAACATCATCCACTCTTACTTCAGGACCTCTGATAAGCACTGGAACTGGGTCACCTGAGTGATTCATCACTGAAATTGGAGTTGAATGGTCAGCAGTCAAGTAGATGTAGACATCTTCAAGCTTTATCAATTCGCTCATTACCACTTCATCAACCTTTTCAATGAATTCCTTTTTCTCCATTGTCTGGCCGTCATGTCCCGCCTCGTCGGCACCGTCAATGTTTATCAAGAAGAAGTCATGGTCGGAGTTTTTGACTTGGTCGATTATTGTGTCACGAATGTTGTCAAGGTTGGTGTCGATTCCACCGGTTACGTCTTCCATTTCAATAATGTCCATTCCTGCAAATCTTCCGATACCCATTATCAATCCTGTTTCTGCAATGCATGCTGAATTGACTTCATATTTTTCATTTAAGGATTCCACAACAGGAACCTCACCTGCTCCACGAGGGATTACTATGTTTGCAGGAGGTTGGCCTTCCTCAATTCTTTTTAGGTTTACAGGATGGTCTTTGACCATTTCATAGGTTTTTACAACCAATTTGTTTAGGATGTCCGCTGTTTTTGCAGCTTCCGGAGTGTCATCAAGAGCTTTCACTTCTTTAGGCTTGTTTCCTTCCACCTTAGGGTCTGCGTCACTTACTTTATCAGACAATCCTTCACCTCTAAGCACTAGAACTGCCCTGTGTCCGGTTGATTCCTTGAATATGATCTTGATGTCAGGATAGTCTTCAAGAACCATTTTATTTAATTCCGCAACAATTTCATCAGTTCCTTCCTTGATTCTTCCTGCACGCCTGTCTGTAACGATTAGGTTTTCGTCAGCTGTTGAGAAGTTGCATCTGAATGCGATGTCACCCGGAAGGACTTCAACACCCACACCGTTTGCCTCAAACGGTCCTCTTCCGGTGTATACCACATATGGGTCGTATCCTAAAATTGACAAGTGTGCGGTGTCACTTCCAGGAATTATTCCTGGTGCGATTGAATCCATTATTCCAGTTATTCCTTCTTCAGCCATCTTGTCCATATTAGGAGTGTGGGCAGCTTCCAGGGGAGTTTTGTTTCCCAGTTCCTTAATCGGACGGTCGCCCATACCATCCATGATTAAAATAAGACCTTTCATAAAATATCACCTTTAATAAATTATACTATTATAAGTTTTATTTTTAATAGTTAAAATAATTTATTTAAAAATGCATTTCAAATTGGTGATCGGATAATATCAAAAAATAGAATAAAATTTTGATTGCATTTAATTGAAAAATACCTTGATTAAATTGATAGTTATCAATTAATTATATAAAATAATGAGTTGTATTTTTAATTATATTGAAAATAATTGTAGAAAAAAAGAACTTTCATCTAGGACATATAGATGAATCAATAAAAAAATAAAAATTTAGGGAAAATTTGATTTCCCTATTTAACTTTCACTTTTCCTTTCACATAGTTTGTGTAGTAACGAGCAGAGTATTTGTACTTTTTGCCCTTCTTAAGTTTCTTGGTAACGCTCTTCTTGATAGTCACTTTAGCGACACCTTTGGAATTGGTCTTAGCGGAGTATTTTTTACCTTTGAACTTGAAGACAATCTTTTTGCCTTTGATGGCTTTTCCGTTGGACCATTTGAGTGTAGCTTTAAGCACAAGTTTTTTGCCTTTTTTGACTTTAACAGTCTTTTTGACTAATTTAAGAGTTTGTTTAACCACAAGTTTATTGGAAACTTTGTAGGTCTTATATTCAGGTGAAACTGTGTATGTCTTAGGGTTCAAGTTGATCAAGAGTCTTGCGTAACCATCCTTGTCTGTCTTACATACGTAGTGGATAGTGTTTACGTAGATATCAATGATCTCGCCTTCACCTACAGGTTTACCGTCGTCACCGATGACTTTTACAGTATACCATGTTCCGTCACGGAAGTCCATTGTAATATCCTTGTTTTCAATCAGACGTTTTACAATGGTTGCATTTCTTTTTGTAACCTCACCAGTCACCTTGTTGATTAATGTGACTCCATATTTTCCAACATCAAGTTTAGTGTTTAAATATGCAATACCTTTTGCATCTGTTACCACATCATATGTTTTACCATTTATGACGAATGAAACTTCCTTGTTGACAAGCACGTGTCCGTCTCCGTCAAGGAATACTGCATAGTAGTCGTATGGACTGTTCCAACCTCTGGTCATGTCAGAAGCCCTGATTGAAGTGGACATTGTGATTGTATTTGTTGCGTTAATGACCTTGCCTTTCGGATCTGTGTAACTTGACTCGATTGTGTATTTTCCTAACGGTAATTCGAATGTCACATTAGCGTTACCGTATTCGTCAGTTACTGCAGTGTAGGTTTGGCCATTGACTTTAAATACAATTGTTTCGCCAGCAATTGGGTTGTTGTCAGTGTCAGCTAGTCTTGCTGTGAATGTGGTTTCATTATAGTATGCGACAACGTCGTTAGTGAGTATTACCGCATCCTTGATTCCCACTTCAAATGTTGTGGAGTTTTCACTTGGCAAGTACTTGTCGTCACCGTTGTATGTGACTTCAACTGTCTTGTCTCCAGCAGTTAATCCTGGAACGTTTACAGTGATTTTTCCACTTGTTACACCAACTGTGTCTTGATACTCGTCACCAATCTTAATGGTTACGTTTCCTGTTGCACCATCTGTTACTGTAATTTCCAATACAGCAGTTTCGCCAGCATAGATATTGTCAACTTTAACTGTCACTTCTGAAGCGAGCTTTTTGAGACCGTATGTTGTGCTGTTTGTGCTGTTGAAGTATTGGTCATCACCGAGATAGGTCACTTTAACTGTGTGAGTTGTGTTTCCAACACCAGTTATTGCAAGGGATCCTTTACCATTGACTGTTTGTACTGTGTAGTTTGTTCCGTCAACATTTACAATGACAATTCCTGTTGCGTTTTCAGGGATTTCCACACTGATTGTTACTGGGCTTCCTACGTTGGTTGCTTCAACATCCACGTTCACGTATGATTCACGTTTGGATACTGTGAATTGTGCGGAAGTGAAGTTAGCACCGTACTTGGTGTCTCCAAGGTAGTTAACTGCAACTGTCTTGTTTCCGGCAGTCAAGTCGGAAATTGTGAATGTTGCATTGCCGTTCACAATAGCTGCTGTGTATGGTTTACCGTCAATTGAAATTGTTATGTTTCCTGTTGCATCGCTTGGCACGCTTACAATGATTGTTTCAACATCTCCAACCTTGATGTTGGTTACGTTGACGCTTATTGGAGTTTCTTTAGGTTTGATTTCAATGCTTGCGTTAACTGTAGCATTGTTGTACCTGTCATCTCCAGGGTAGCTTACGGTCACATTGTATTTGCCGGATGGAACATCATCCATGTTCACAATAGCGGTTCCGTTCACAATAGTTGCGTTGTATGTCTTATCACCGAGTTTGACTGTCACATTACCTGTTGCATTGTCAGGAACAATAACCATTACGGTTCCATTACCGTTGTCAATTACCCTCATGTTTGTATCGAGTTTGGATACTTTGAAGTTGACATCCATGGTTGTTTCATTGAAGTTGTCGTCACCGTAGAACCTTACGGTAGCGGTCTTATCACCAGCAGTGAGTTTGTCCATTTCAATTAAGGATTTTACTGATCCGTCATAAGTTACGCCATCGACAGTGATTGAAACGTTTCCTTTGAAGTTTGGATCAACATTTACGATGAATGTTGAGTTTTCATCTACTGTAATGTTTTTACCTTCAACGGTTGCAGTCAATTCAGCTTTTGTCACATTGAAGCTTGTAGTATTTGTTGAGGAGTTGTATGTGTTGTCTCCTAAGTATGTTACATTCACAGTGTATGTTCCAACGTTAAGGTTTGGAATTGTGAATTTAGCTTCGCCGTTAGTAATCACTTCAGTGTAGTTCTTGTTGTTGACAGTTATTGTCACGTATCCTGTTTGTTGGACTGGAACTTTAACTGTGATTTCGGATTCGTTACCGTATACGATGTTTTCAGCAGTCACATTGACTTTGGATGCCACTTTAACAATGTTGAATGTTTTTGTTGTAGTGTTTCCATAGTACTTGTCGTTTTCAGTGACTGTTGCGGTCACGATGTATTCTCCTGCATCAAGAGCGGTAGTGTTAATAATCACTTTACCGTCAGCATCAATAGTGCATGATTTACCGTTGATAGCAACTGTAACTGTAGTGTTGCTTGTCACAATGATTGTGAAGTCATCTCCAACATAGTGTGTTGGGTCAACAGCAATGTCAACAGTAGAGTTGTGCTTGATTACAGTGAATGTTGTTGAATTGAATCCATTTGAGTAGAACTCGTTTTCATCTGCTTTTGCAACAATAGTGTATGTTCCAGCTACGGAAGTGTCAGCAGTGAACTTGTTGTCCACGAGAGTTACTGGTTTGCCGTTTACAGTCACGTTCAATGGAGCTGTAGTGTTGGTATTGAGTGTTACAATCAATTCATCGTCAACCACAACAACGCTTTCTACATCGATTGTGATAAATGTAATGTTCTTGTCGGTAACTTCAAATGCATTTCCGGTCTTGTTGGTTGCATTGTACTTGTAATCTCCTAGGAAGTAAGCAGATACATTATCGTACTTGCCGAGAGGCATTGTTACATTCAATGTAGCCACACCGTCAACGATTGGTACAGTGTAGTTAACACCATTTACTTCGATTTTAACAGTTCCAGTGGTTACGTTGCCCATTGTCACTGTGAAAGTAGTGTTTTGACCTACAGGACCGATTGTTGGAGCTGCAACAACTGAGATGATTTCAGCATTGTATTTTACAATGTTGAATGTTGCAGTTGAGGAGTTACCATAATACTTGTCGCTTTCAGTCACAACAGCATTTACAATGTATTCGCCAGCAGGTAAAGTTGCTGTATCAATGTCAACCTTACCGTCAGCACCAACAGTGTAGACTTTACCGTTAATTGTTACATTAACAGTGGTATTGCTGGTTACAGTGATTGTGAAAGTGTCGTTCACATAATGCACTGGATCCACAGCAATGTCAACAGTAGAGTTGTGCTTGATTACAGTGTATGTTGTTGAGTTGACTGCACCATAGTAGAATTCACTTTCCTCTGTTTTTGCTGTGATTGTGTATGTTCCGGCAGCACTTGTGTCTGCTACAAATTGTCCTGTGCTGTTTAAGGTTACTTGTTTGCCGTTTACAGTCACGTTCAATGGAGCAGTAGTGTTTGTGGTTACTGTTACAATCACTTCATCATCAACCACAACAACGCTTTCAACATCAATTGTGATTACGGTAGTGTATTTACCGGTTACATTGAAGGTGTTTCCAGCTTTGCTGGTTGCATTGTACTTGTTATCACCTAAGAAGTATGCAGTTACAGGGAAGTTGTCACCAATGACTGTTGCTGTAACATTGAGTTTAGCTACACCTGAGGTTATTGGGACTGTGTAATTGTGTCCGTATACTTCTACCAGCACTGTTCCGTCAGTCACATTGCCCATTGTTACGGTAATTGTAATGTTTTGACCGATTTCAGTGGTAGGGGTTGCAACAACTGATTCGATTGTAGCATTGTACTTGACAATGTTGAATGTTGCAGTTGAAGTGTTTCCATAATACTTATCGTTTTCTGCAATAGTTGCGATTACAATGTATTCTCCTGCGTCTAATGCGGTTGTGTCAATGTCAACTGTACCGTCAGCTTTGACTGCATAGGTCTTACCGTTGATAGTTACGGTTACATTTGTATTGTTGCTGATTGTGATTGTGAAGTCATCTTCAACGTAATGCACTGAATCAACAGTGATGTTGACTGTTGAATTATTTTTGATTACAGTGAATGTTGTTGAATTGAATCCGTTTGAGTAGAACTCGTTTTCATCAGCTCTGGCAACAATGTTGTAATTTCCGGCAACACTGGTGTCTGCTACAAATTGTCCAGTGCTGTTTAAGGTTACTTGTTTGCCGTTTACAGTCACGTTCAATGGAGCAGTAGTGTTTGTGGTAATTGTAACGATAACTTCATCGTCAACCACAACAACGCTTTCAACATCAATAGTTATTATTGTAACGTTCTTGTCGGTTACTTCAAATGTGTTTCCTGCTTTGCTGGTTGCATTGTACTTGTAATCACCTAGGAAGTATGCAGTTACAGGATAGTCTTTGCCCACAGGCAAGGTTACATTCAACACAGCAATCTTGTTATTGATTGTTGCTGTGTAGTTTACGCCGTTTACTTCAATTGTGATTGTTCCGCTTGTCACATTAGCCATAGTCACAGTTATTGTAGTGTTTTGGCCTACAGCAACAACAGGGGTTGCAACCACAGATGCGATTTCAGCATTGTATTTCACTATAGTGAATGTTGCATTTGAAGAGTTTCCATAGTATTTATCATTTTCAGCCACGACAGCATTGATTACATAATCACCAGCTGCTAAAGCTGCAGTGTCAATGTTAACTTTACCGTCAGCACCAACAGTGTATGATTTACCGTTAATGGTTACATTAACAGTGGTATTGCTGGTTACAATAATTGTGAAAGTGTCGTTCACATAATGCACTGGGTCAACAGCAATGTCAACAGTAGAGTTGTACTTGATTACAGTGAATGTTGTTGAATTGAATCCACTTGTGTAGAACTCATTTTCATCAGCTCTGGCAACAATAGTGTATGTTCCAGCAGCGGAAGTGTCAGCAGTGAACTTATTGTCCACTAAAGTTACTGGCTTACCGTTAACAGTCACATTCAATGGAGCTGTAGTGTTTGTATTTAATGTTACAATCACTTCATCGTCAACCACAACAACGCTTTCAACATCAATTGTGATTACAGTAATGTTCTTGTCGGTAACTTCAAATGCGTTTCCAGTCTTGTTTGTTGCATTGTACTTGTAGTCTCCAAGGAAGTATGCAGTTACGTTAGCGTATTTGCCGATTGGCAAGCTTATGTTCAAGGTAGCTACACCTGAGACTATTGGAGCGGTGTAATTTGTACCGTTCACTTCAATAGTGATCATTCCATCAGTCACATTACCCATTGTTACTGTTAAGGTAGTGTTTTGACCGTGAGGAGCAATTGAAGGACTTGCAACGACTGAGATAATTTCAGCATTGTATTTTACAACATTGAATTTTGCAGTTGAACTGTTACCATAATATTTATCATTTTCAGCGATTGTTGCTGTTACAATGTATTCTCCAGCAGCCAATTTGGTTGTATCAATGTTAACTGTTCCATCAGCTTTGACATCGTAGACATTACCGTTGATTGTTACGACAACAGCAGTGTTGTTGGTTACGTTGATTGTGAATACGTCTTCAACAAAGTGCACTGGGTCAACAGTCACATTGACAGTTGAGTTGTGCTTGATTACGTTGAATGTTGTGGAGTTGAATCCACCGTAGTATAAATCACCTTCATCGGTTCTTGCTGTTATAGTGTATGTTCCTGCAACGCTTGTGTCTGCAATGAATTGACCTGTGCTGTTCACTGTTACTGGGTTTCCGTTCACTTCAACGATCAATGGAGCAGTAGTGTTTGTTGTGATGTTGACTATTAACAAGTCATCAACTTCAACTACGCTAGTAACATTGATTATAATAACAGTTGGGTATTTACCGGTTACGTTGAATGTGTTTCCAGCCTTGCTGGTAGCGTTGTATTTGTCGTCTCCAAGGAAGTATGCAGTCACACCGAAGTCGTTACCGATTTTAGTAGCGGTTACATTAATAGTAGCGACACTGTTTACAATCGGTACAGTGTAGTTGTTACCGTATAATTCCATTAAAACATTTCCGGAAGTCACATTGCCCATTGTTACAGTAACTGTGAGGTTTTGTCCGACTTCAACAGTAGGAGTAACAACCACAGAGTCGATTGTAGCATTGTATTTGATAATGTCGAATGTGGCTTCAGTGCTGTTACCATAGTATTTATCATTTTCAGCGATTACTGCACTTACAATGTAGTCTCCAGCTGCCAATTTGGTAGTGTCGATGACCACTTTACCGTCAGCGCCAACAGCATAAGGTCTACCGTTGATTGTTACGGTAACATTGGTGTTGTTGCCAATGATTATTGTGAATGCATCTCCAACGTAATGCACTGGATCGACAGTTATGTTTACAGTTGAGTTGTGCTTGATTACTGTGTACATTGTGGAATTGTAACCTGAAGAGTAATATGCGTTTTCAGGAGATGTTACCACAAGCATGTAAGTTCCAACAGCACTTGTGTCTGCAACAACTGAATTATCAACGACAGTCACTGGTTTTCCATTGATTGTTACATTCAATGGGGCAGTTGTGTTGGTTGTGAAGTTGATTACCAATCTGCCGTCGACTTCAATCACATTGATTGAGCTGATGTTGATTACAGTAACGTTTTTGTCAGTCACTTCGAATGTTCCACCGGTCTTGTTGGTTGCGTTGAAGTAATTGTCACCTAGGAAGTATGCGTTTACTGCATAATCTTTGCCTACAGGCAAGGTCACATTCAATTTGGCAACCTTATTCACGATTGGGGCAGTGTAGTTGACTCCATTCACTTCAATTGTAATGGTTCCGCTTGTCACATTGCCCATGGTCACAGTGATTGTGTTTTCAGTACCTACAGGAACAACCCTTGCAAATTCGATTGAATCGATTACAGCATTGTTCTTGTACACTTCAAAGCTTGTTTCATTATAGTTCATTTTGAAATAGTCGTTTCCAGGGTATATTACAGTAGCTGAATATTTACCTGGAGCAAGGCCAGTGATATTCAATGTAGCAGTTCCGTTTATGATTTCAACTACCCTGTTACCGTTGATCAATATTCTTACGGTTCCGTTTGCGTTTGTGGTTACAACCGCAGTTGCGTTTTGACCATATAATATATTATTAACTGTAATGTTGATTAGGGTCTCACGCAAGTTCACAATGAAGTATGTAGTATTTGTTGCATTGTTGTGGAACTCGTCACCTACATATGCTGCAGTTACCTTGTAGGTTCCTGCGGAGAGGTTGGTCAATGTTAATGTACCTGTTCCGTTTATGATTTCAACATTGTACGGTTTGCCGTCAACAGTCAATGAGATGTTTCCTTGGTATGGGAAGTTGTTGTCAGGTGGCAATAATTCTACCTTGATTGTTACGTTTTCCCCTTCATTGATTTTAGTAATGTTGAACTCAATATTGTTAGATGCCTTAACGACTAATGTACCAGTGAGGATTGTGTTGTTTGTCAATCCTACATCCTCTGAGGAAATAATATATTTTCCTTGTTCCTCAGCCACATATGTTCCATAGTTTGCCCTGCCAGTGTATGTTGAAGGTATAGTTGCACCGGTTGTAAGATCATGGAAGTAGAATGACTCGACTACAACGATGTCGTTGTTCTTAGTGTCATCCACGATTGTTGCATTCAAGGTTACAACATCACCTTTAGTCACATTTACAGTTTTATTTCCTAAAACGACAGTGTAGGTTTGGGTCTTGATTACACCTGCATTGATGATTACATCATCGAAATCGTTTTTCTCAAGGTATAATGTACCTCCGTTCAAGACTGCGTATCCATCAGCCGGGTTGTCGTTGATTGTGTTTTTAATCACATGAACTGTAGTGTCCTCATTGATAACAATTGCATTGTTTCCTGTCAATGTGGAGTTTGCAATAGTTGAGTTTCCTCCATCAAAGAGTATTGCTGATGCGACATCATTCAATGACTTGAAGTTGGTCAATGTAGCATTGTTTATTGTAATGTTACCGTTTGCATAAATCGCTCCTGCTGAAGCATAGCTTGCAGTGGACTGATCAATTTTAATGTCTTCCAAGGTAGCTTCCATATCGGTAAGGTAGATTGCTCCTCCTTCATCGTGAGCGGTACTCTTATTGATGGATATGTCATGGATTGTATCATTGCTTGATGAAGTCCAGTAGATTGTTCCTCCAACCTTGTTTGCACTGTTGTCGTTGAATGTCAATCCGTATAACTCTGAATCGTCAGTGTTGTTAACATAGATTGCACCACCGCTCAATGCAGCAGCGTTCTTGTCGAATTTCAAGTCGTTCAATTCCATGTTGTCGGAATCGGTAATGTATAATGCACCACCGTCACCGTATTCAATTCCTTCTGGGTTGAAGTATCCGGTAGCCCTGTTTGATGTGAATGTTGCATTTGTCAAAGCGTTTCCTGAAAGGCCATTGATGTAAACTGCTCCACCTTCCTCGAACGCTACGTTGGATTTGAATGTTGCATTATATATTGTACCGTTTCCGGAATCCCAGTATACTGCACCACCTTTAAATGCCTGGTTTTCGGTGAATGTCACATTGTATATGTTATCATCAGTCACATTTACCCAGTAGACTGCACCACCTTTTCCGCCAGCAGTGTTTTTGGAGAATGTCACATTATAGATGTCACTTTCAACACCTTTCCATCCGATTGCACCAGCATCTTGGGTAGCGGAGTTTTCTGTGAATGTTGAGTCTCTTAATGTTCCGTTTTTACCTTGCCAGTGGATTGCACCGTCATTGTTAGCGGAGTTGGCTGTGAAGTCCGAAGTCTCTATCACTGCACTGTTACATTCATCAATGTAGATTGCTCCTGCATGGTCAGCTGTGTTGTCTGTGAAGTTGGACATGCCAACGTAGACTTGGTCCACGGTGTGGAAGAGTATTGCTCCACCTTTACCTTTCTTGTCATCAGCTCTGTTTGAGATGAATGTTGAGTTGTATACGTGTCCGTTTGAAGCGCCTGAACCTACATAGATTGCACCACCGTCAACAGCTTGGTTTCCTACAAATATTGAATCGTTCACATGTCCGTTTGAAGCGTTCCAGTCGATAGCTCCACCACGAGTCTTTGCAACGTTGTATGTGAAGTTGGATCCTTTCACATATCCATCGTTGGTACTTGCTCCTACAAACACAGCACCACCATAGTCAGCAGTGTTCTGCTCGAAATTGGAGTCTGTAATTTTACCTGATGAAGCGTTCCAGTCAACAGCACCACCGTTGTATGTTGCAGTGTTGCTTATGAATGTTGAATTGGTTATTTCACTCACTTCAGCGTTGTGTCCTGCAAATACAGCACCACCGTAGTCTGCTTTGTTGGTTGTGAAGTTTGAATTGATTATGTGTGTGTTTGATGCGTAGATATCAATAGCTCCACCACGGTTTCCTGCCTTGTTGCTTTCAAATTGAGCATCTGTAATGTAAGCGGTAGCTCCGTGAGTTCCTACGAACAATGCTCCACCGTTTTCACCAGCAGTGTTGTTGTAGAAGTAGGAATGTGTAATGTTTCCACCAGTTGCATTCCAGTCAATAGCACCACCGTTGATTTCAGCGTAGTTTGAAATGTATCTGTTGTTGTATCCGTAACCACCGGTTGCGTTAGCACCTCTGAATGTTGCACCACCGTATTTTGCGGAGTTGAATGTGAAGTTTGAACCGATTAATTTACCAATAGTTGAGTTCCAGTCAATAGCTCCACCGTTTTCTCCAGCATGGTTGTAGTTGAATGTGGAGTTGATGATTGTACCGTTTCCTGAAGAACCACCAATGAATACAGCACCACCGTTGTTTACAGCTTCATTGTAGTTGAACTCTGATGTCAATATGTGTCCGTTGGATGCAGCCCAGTCAACAGCACCACCGTTTAAGTCAGCTTTGTTTCTTTCGAATTTTGCATCGGTAATGTATGTGGTTGCACCTTCTGCACCTACGTATACTGCACCACCGTTTCCAGCAGTGTTTTCTGTGAATTGTGAATTGGTTATGTTTCCACCAGCGGCATTCCAGTCGATTGCACCACCGTTCTCTTCAGCATGGTTGTAATTGAATGTTGAGTTAATTACACTTCCACTGTCAGCTGAACCTCCGACGTATACAGCACCACCATTGTTAGCATTGTTGTACTCGAATGTTGATCTTAATATGTGTCCGTTGGATGCAGCCCAGTCAACAGCACCACCGTTTTCACCGGCTGTGTTGTTGTCAAATAATGCATCGGTAATGTAAGCGGTTGCACCGACAGCACCAACATAAACACCACCACCGTTTCTACCAGCAATGTTGTCGTGGAACTCGGAGTCGGTAATGTTACCACCAGCACCGTTCCAGTAGATAGCACCACCGTCTAACTCAGCCTTGTTGGAAATATAAACGTTGTCGTATCCGAATCCACCGGTTGAGTTTGCACCTCTGTAGGTTGCACCACCTAATTGAGCAGAGTTGTTGAAGAATGTTGAACCTGACAATCTACCAATTGTAGAGTTCCAGTCAATAGCTCCACCTTTTTCTTTTGCAGTGTTGTGATTGAAAGTTGAGTTGATTACACTTCCACCTTCTGCTGAACCACCGATGAATACTGCACCACCGTTTACAGCGTCGTTGTACTCAAAAGTGGATCTTAATATGTGTCCGTTGGATGCAGCCCAGTCAACAGCACCACCGTTGCCTCCTGCATCGTTGTTAACAAATAATGCATCGGTAATGTATGCGGTTGCTCCGACAGCACCTACATATACTGCACCACCGTTTCTGCCTGCAGTGTTGTTGTGGAACTCGGAGTAGGTAATGTTACCACCGGCACCGTTCCAGTAGATTGCACCACCGTCCAATTCAGCATGGTTTGAAATATAATCGTTGTCGTATCCAAATCCACCGGTTGAGTTTGCACCCCTATAGGTTGCACCACCTAATTGAGCAGAGTTGTTGAAGAATGTTGAACCTGTTAATCTACCGATTGTTGCGTTCCAGCAAACAGCACCACCTTTTTCATCTGCTGAGTTGTGGTTGAATGTTGAGTTGATTACGCTTCCCTCTTCAGCCAAACCACCTACGAATACTGCACCACCGTTTTTAGCGTGGTTGTACTCGAATGTGGATTCTAAAACATTACCGTTGGATGCAGCCCAGTCGATTGCACCACCGTTTTCGGTTGCGTTGTTTCCGATGAAAAGACAATATCCTACGGAGTTGTGTTCACCTGCACCTCCAACATATAATGCTCCACCGTATTCTGCAGTGTTGTTGTAGAACTCTGAGTGTTCCATTATTACAGAGGATGCGTTTGCGTCAATTGCCCCACCATGAGTCAATGCGGTGTTGTTTGTAAATACAGAGTTTGTGATGTTGATGTCACCAGCAACCTGACCTACAAATACTGCACCACCTTTATATGCCTTGTTGTTTACGAATTCGGAGTTGTCGATTGTACCCTCTTTTGAATACCATTCGATAGCTCCACCGTGACCAGGTTCTCCGGTAACCTCATTTGCCTCGAAGTATGAGTTTTTCACTACACAGTTTCCACTGCCTTCACCTACGTAGATTGCTCCACCGCTGTATCCTGCAGTGTTGTTGATGAAGTCGTAATTGTTGATTGTGATACTTTCGGATTTCATCCAAGCGATTGCACCACCGACCTCACCAGCAGTGTTGTTGATGAACACGTTGTTGTTACCATATCCTCCATCAGCGTTGACTTCACGGCATAATGCTCCACCGTAACTGCCAGCAGCATTGTTTATAAATTCGGAATCGTTGAGAACACCTCTTGTTGCGTTCCAGTCGATAGCTCCACCGTCTTCGCCTGCTGTGTTGTCCTCGAATGTACAGTTGAGCACTTGTGAATCCGCAGCTGTTGGTGCGAAGTAGATTGCACCACCGTCATGGGTTGCAGTGTTGTTTGTAAATTCAGTGTGTCTGACAGTACCGTTGCTTCCAGCCCAGTAGATTGCACCACCGTCGGTTGCGTTAGCACCGTTTATTATCTTGAGATCATTTAATACCACATTAGCGCCGTTAACGGCAAAGATTCTGCAGTATCCTAATGCGTTGATTGTCCATCCATGACCGTTGATTATTAACGGAGCGTTAATTTCAATGTCATATACGTTGAAATCCAAAGGATTTGTTTCATTACCTGGAGTGAAAGTGTAACTTCTAGTTAAATCTAATTCAGCGAAATGGTTGGCGATTGCGTCATTAATTAAACCTTGTAAGATTTCAAAGTCCCCTCTTGGGTCAGTTACGTTATAGGATACATTGAACTGTTTCATTAAGTAAGTCTGTTCTGAGAATTGTACAATAACATCATAGTGACCAACCTCTGAACTTGGAAGGTTCAAAGTGATTGTTCCAGGATTGTCATCGAAGTTGTCCAATACGTATTGGGTCTTGTAGGAACCGGTCTGGTTGGTGTATGTGATGTCAAATACAACTTTACCACCTTTTGACTTGTTTGCGTCAACAGGTACAGTTACAGTGATAACTGCAGTAAGACCTGATACGACAGCTGACACGTTCATGTAGTAGTCGATGTTGTTGTTCTCAAATAGTGAGGAGTAGATTACGTTTCTGCTTCCTACGTTCCAGTTGATTCTTTCGGTTGATTCCTCATAGATACCAGTGTGTTTGAATAAGTCATAGTCAACATAAGGGATTGAGTCAACCATTACATATGCTCCACCACCGTTGTGTGAAGCGATGTTGTCAATGAATGTACCATTGTATATTTGAGTAACCCTTCCGTCAGTAATATATACTCCAGCACCATCGTAAGCCTCGTTTTCTGTGAATGTTGAGTCACGAATGAAAATACTGTTGTCCGCACCGGAACCGGTGTCATATACTGCACCACCTTTTCCTCCGGCAACGTTCTTGTCGAATTTACAGTCCCTGATTGTTTGACTGGTTGAATCCAATATGATTGCTCCAGCGTTTGAGCCTGCCTTGTTGTTTGTGAAGTCACATGAGTAGATGCTTCCGCCTTCACTGTTGAACCATACAGCACCTGCCTGATTTGTAGCTGTGTTGTTTACGAACACTGAATTGTGAATGTTTGTGTTCTTGGTTCCGTAGATGTCAACAGCACCTGCGCTGTTAGCACTGTTTGCTATGAATTCGTTCTTGTCAATGTTTACATTAGCTCCACCGTTCCAGTAGATTGCACCACCATACCAAGCGGAGTTGTTTTTGAATTTGTCATTTGTAATGTCCACGTTTGAAGCTGCACCAGACAATGCTCCACCATTGCTGTAAGCAGTGTTGTTTTCAAATAATACATTATTTATTACAGTATGTGCACCTGCAGTGCCTGTTCCTACACCAATGTATAATGCACCACAGTCACCTTCTTTAGCATCATTGTTTGTGAAGTTGACATCATGAATGTTCAATGAGTCACCACTCCAGTACATTGCACCGTATGAACCTGCAGTGTTATTGTCAAATGGAATGTTGTTGATTACAAGACCTGTTGTCCATGGGAGGTATAATGCACCAGCGGATAAAACACCTTTGTTGTTTGTGAAGTCACAGTCAGTGATTTGCCAATTTTTGTACACGTTTCCTAAGTTCTCATAGTTTACACTGAAAAGTGTTGTTGAAATAGCACCACCTGATCTTGCAGCAGTGTTGTTGTCAAAAGTACATTTTGTAAATGTTACATCAGCATCACCAACAGCATGGTAAGCATAGAATGCTCCACCAAACCTTCCAGCATAGTTGTTTATAAAGTCACAGTTGTCCACATTTACATCATAACAGTAATCCACCATGACCGCACCGTTGGAACTTGCATGGTTCAAGTCAAAAGTACATTGGCTAATTGTTACATCATTAGCCCAGTTAAGACCTATTGCACTACCACCATAACGAGCGTCAGGGGAAGTACAGTTGTTGTCATGGAAAGTACATTTAATAACATTAACATCCTTATAAGAGTCATCCATGAGTGATGAGAACAAGTGAATTGCACCCCCTGATGAAGCGAAGTTATCATCAAAGTGAGAGTTAGTGATGTCTATATGTTCACCATCACTTTCAAAGTAAACACAACCACCATATCCTGATGCATGGTTACCGTTGAATTGACAGTTGTCTAAAGTGAAATCATTTGAGTTTTGACCAAGGGCGATTGCACCACCATTGATTGCAACATTTCTATTGAAATAGGAATCAGTTACTTGAACATTGTTCTCATTATAGATTCCCATGATTGCTCCACCTTCATTCATTGCTTGATTGTCATTGAATGTACAATCATCAATTACAGTATTGTGAACAGCATAAGCTAAAAATAAACCTGCACCGTTATCAGCTTTGTTTCCATTGAATTTGTTATTATAGAAAGTAGTTCCATTTGCATTCCAATATATAGCTCCACCATTTGAAGATCCTACATTATTATTAAAATTACAATTGGTAATCCTGGATGATTCGCTTGCTACATATGGAGCATATAATGCTCCACCATACATTGCACTATTTCCATTAAATGTACAATCATCTAAGTTAAGAGTGGAAACTGAACTAATCCTAAGGGCTCCACCTCTACCTTCACTATCTTCAGCGGTACTTGTTGCCTGGTTGTTAGTAAAAGTACATCCAGTAACATATAATGGATTATTAGCTGCTTGAACATGAATAGCTCCACCATCACTGTATCCGGTATTGTTTTCAAAATCTGTATCAATAATTCTGACTGTATTTGCAACTAAGTAGAGTGCTGCTTGAGAGCTAGCGGCATTATTATAAACTTTACAGTCATTCATTGTAAATGAATTAGTATAATATGATGAACTTGAATCAAAAGCGGACCCTCTTGATGCTACATTTCCATCAAAAGTACATCGTGTAAATGTATATGAACCAGTATAATCCTCATGTATTGCTCCACCATTACCGGTTGCAGAGTTGCCAATGAAAGTACAATCTGTGAAAGAAAAAGTACCTCCATAATCAGAATACAATACTCCACCATTACCATTACGCCTGTTGTTAATAAATTGACAGTTAGTAAATGTCATGGTACATGTACCTGTACAGTATATTGCTCCACCATCATTCTGACCAGTACCAGCATTAGCAATTATCAAATTATTAAATATAATCTGCCTATTTCCAGTAATGTAGAAAATAGCTCCACGACCATTTGCATCAATGCGATGCCCATTACCGTTAATTTGTAAATTTTTGTTTATTGTTACCCTTTGATAATCTGCAGTGTTAGTACCCACAACATAATCTTGAGTTAATGTTTTAGTGTTACCATTTCCATTAATTAAAGTTTGTAAATCCTTAAGTGTAGCACCTAAAACTTCCTGATCTGCAGGAACACCTAACACATCATCATCTTTTGAACTTGCAGCCAAAACAGAACCCTTATCATTTTCCGTTTCAGCTATCGTTTCTTCTTCAATTACAGAATCCTCTTCTTCTATCGAAGATTCATCTTTCACTGTCGTAACGCCGACAGTATCGTTTGTCTTGGTATCAACTGTTGGACTATCATCCGCAACGCTTACAACGTCACTGGTTTGATTGTCGTCAGCAGCTGACACACCTCCAATCATTGCCACGAATATTATGGCAATTATTAGTAAAATTTCAGTTTTTATTCGCATATAAATCGCCAAATCGATTTTTATTAAGTTATAAACTTTACTCATTTTTCCATTACTTATGGAATTATTTAGAGCATTTTTATTTATTTTTATGAAAGTATATAAATATTGTTAGTAATGTAAATATTTTATTCAAAATTTTTTCAAAAATGTGTACAGTTTAATAGAAAAATAAGGCGATTTTAAAGAAAAAAAATAGAATATGTCAAATTTTAGAATAAGAAAATTAAAAAAATGTTCAATTTTATCTTAATTATCAATAAAGTTGTTAACTAAATTAATAATATTCCGACAACTGCCCCAACTATTGTCGCTATTAGGTTAACATGTTCATTTGTGATGATATGACGGTTTTCAAAGAGTGCCCCAAGGATACTGTCGGCAAAGCAACCCACTGTACCTGACACCACTGAAACGATTATTGCAGACAATGGATTTTCAACAATCCCCAAAAGATATGCGGCAATACCAATAATGGCTGCCCCAAGCATTCCCACTCCAGTTCCCAACGGTGAAACAGCACCGTTTGTACCCGGATCGACTTTCTGCAGGGTTGTGATGAGTCTTGGATGTGGATCCAGCACTCCAATCTCGGAAGCGAGTGTGTCAGTCATTGCTGTTGCAATCGCACCGATGAATCCTCCGACGAACGGCAGGTAATACCCTCCAAATGCTGCCATGAAACATGCGACAACACCGTTTGAGATAACGTTTTTGGATGTTCTTCTTCCCTCAAACTCACCAAGAGACATCTTGTACTTCTTGGAGTATTTTGTAGCAAGAAGAGACAATACGAGAAACAGTATAATCAGCAATAGCCAGTGCGGACCGGCTGAGAATATTATGACGACACCCATGACAATCATGACCGCTGAGCCGAAAAAGTCGAGTGATTTTCTCCTGTAGGTTATGAAACCTAGAATAAATAAGATTATTACATAAGCCCAGTTTATCATCAGTGCCTTCATCTAAATCACTACAACTCCTTATATATATTATACTTTGGTCAAGATGATATAAAAAGATTTACTTAAACGAAATATCGAACAGAATTTTCATGCAATATCCTTGAAAAAGTGAACGATAATTATTACAGTTGTACATAAAGTGTGTCAAATAATATTGTGAAAAATAAAGCAAAATTTAATTAATGTGATAAAAATACTAAAATGAGGCACTGCATCTACATGTGCCCATAAAAAAAGAAAATTTTAATGTTGTCTGGGGGACAACATCAATTATTATTTAACTTTAACCTTACCCTTAACGATGTTTGAAACATATGTTGCAGAGTACTTGTATTTTTTACCCTTCTTAAGTTTCTTGGTAACTTTTTTCTTAATAGTCACTTTGGCAATACCTTTGCTGTTGGTTTTGGCAGTGTATTTTTTGCCCTTGAACTTGAAGACGATCTTCTTGCCCTTGATGGCTTTGCCGTTGGACCATTTGAGTTTAGCCTTAAGCACTAGTTTTTTGCCTTTTTTGACTTTAACAGTCTTTTTGACAAGTTTGAGGGTTTGTTTTACCACAAGCTTGTTTGAAACCTTGGTCAACTTGTATTCTGCTGTTACAGTGTATGTCTTAGGATTCAAGTTGATTTGGAGTCTTGCGTATCCGTCCTTGTCAGTTCTGCAGGAGTAGTGGATAGTGTTGACATATATGTCCACGAATTCACCTTCGCCTACAGGTTTGCCGTCATCTCCAATTGCAAGCACAGTGTAATAAGTTCCGTCACGGAAGTCCATTGTAATGTCCTTGTTTTCAAGCAAGCGTTTCACGATAGTTGTTGTTCTAGTAGTTTGCTCGCCGGTTACAGGGTTTATAATGGTTACATCATATTTGCCAACATCTAATTTAGAGGTATCAAGGTAAGCGATTCCCTGACTGTCTGTCTTGACAGTGTATGTCTTGCCGTTTACAATGAATTGAACTTCAGTGTTTTCAAGCACGTGTCCTGTCTTGTCTAGGAACTCTGCCTTGTAGTCGTATGGACTGTTCCATCCTCTTGTGATGTTTTCAGCATTGATTGACCTGAATACTGTCACGGACTTGGTAATGTCTTGAGGTTCGTACTGATCATTACCGCTGTATGAGATGTTCACGTCATGGGTTCCTTCGCTCACTCCAGGGATTGTGATTATGTTTTCTCCTCCGGTTACAGAAACGGTTTTTGTAATGTTTCCGATAGTTACAGTCACGTTACCGTCTCCGCCTTCAGGAATGGTTACTTTAACTTGCACATCTTCACCGACAGGCACGTTTTCAACTTCGGCCGCAATGTTCGGAGGCACTTTGCTGCTTGAAGCGTGGAAGTCTTTTTGTGTGGAGTTTCCTAGGTATTTTTCATCACCAAGGTAATTCACAATAGCTGTGTAGTCTCCGCTGCTCTTGATTGGGATTGTGACTGACTTGTCGCCTGCAGTCAGGTTGATTCCGTAATCAACACCGTCAACATTGACTATCACATATCCTGTTGCATCATCCGGCAAGGTTACTGTTATTGTAGCCTGGCCTGAAGTGGAGTTGTCCACTTCTACGGAGATTGGAGCAGGGTTCTTGTCTACTGTGAAGTTTGCGGTTGTTGAGTTCAATACGTAATTGTCGTCTCCGGCATAGGTTGCGGCAACTGTCTTGTTGCCTGAAAGCAGCCCGTCAACTTCAAATACTGCCTTACCGTC
Source organism: Methanobrevibacter sp. (assembly GCF_017940815.1). GTDB lineage: Archaea > Methanobacteriota > Methanobacteria > Methanobacteriales > Methanobacteriaceae > Methanocatella. The sequence continues at coordinate 14,824 of NZ_JAGAXX010000028.1, read as the reverse complement.
AGTTATTTCCTTGGAGTATGTCTTACCGTTGATTTCAATAGTTACCTCACCGGTAGCGTTTTCAGGAACATTCACGGTTACGGTGGTTGTTTCATCAACTTTGCCTGGAACCACTTCAATGCTCATTGGAGTTTCGTATTTCGGAATTGTCACATTGGCTTTAGTAGATGCGCCGGTGTGGTTTTCATCACCGGAGTAGGCAACATCAATCTCATGCACGCCAGGTGTTGCATTTGTGAGTGTCACAACGGCTGTGCCGTTGACGACAGTTGCATTGTAGGTTTCATCACCAATCTTGACTGTCACATTGCCCTCTTTACCTGGAACAGTAATCACCACAGTACCATTGCCTTGGTCAACCACTTTAATGTCATCAGGACTGGTTTCAGCAGGTTTGACTGTCAATGAAGTAGTTGTATTTGCAGGCATGTACTTGTCATCGCCGTTATAGGTCACTTGAACCTCATGTTCACCTACATGAACATCCGGAACGATTATTTCGTTTTCACCGCCGGTAATAGGTACGGTTCTGGTAATGTTTCCGATAGTTACGGTCACATTGCCTGTTGCATCTTCAGGAACGGTCACCTTAATCACAGCAGGATCGCCAACTGTAATGTTGTCTGCGCTAGCAGTGATTTCAGCATCGGCCACCTTGTTGACAAGGACTTTAGCAGTGCCGTTTGAACTGGACAGGTACTTGTCATTTTCAAGCAAGGTCACTTTAACGTCATATGTGCCGTTAGCAAGGCCATCCACTTTGAGTTGACCTGCGCCGTTGGTTACATTTACGCTGTAGTCCTTACCGTCAATGGTTACAACAGCAGTTCCATTGTAGTCACTTGGACCTTCAATGACTATTGTTGCGGTTTCATCAACCTTAATCACATCACCAGTGACGTTTACGCTTGATGCCACTTTATCCACTTTAAATTGAGCAGTGGTTGAGTTTGCAAGGTATGAGTCATCACCGGCGTAGCTTGCAACAACTGTCTTGTTGCCTGCTGTTAATCCTTCAATTTCAAAGACTGCTTTACCGTCAACAGGTTTTACAGAGTAAGTTTTACCGTCAATTTCAACTGTCACATTACCAGTGACGTTTTCAGGAACGGATACAATTACTTTAGTGACGTTTCCAACAACTGTTGCATTTACTTCAATGCTCATTGGAGTTGGGTGTTTTGGAATTGTCACTGTACCGTTTGTAGCCGCACTGGTGTAGTTTTCATCACCAGAGTATGTTGCAGTTATGTCATAGGTTCCAGGAGTCTCATTGGTCAAGTCGAATGTAGCTGTTCCGTTAACAACAGGAGCAGTGTAGTTGGTACCGTTGATTGTAATGGTTACATTACCGGTTGCATCCTTAGGAACAACAACCACAACAGTGCCGTTACCTTGATCTACAACTTTGATGTCAGCAGGGTCGGTTTCAGCCGGTTTGACTGACAGTGGAGTAGTTGTATTAGCAGGCAGGTACTTGTCATCACCATTGTAGGTCACTTTAACATCATAGTCACCAACTGGAACGCCAGGAACGATTATTTCATTTTCTCCACCAGCAATAGGTACAGTTCTTGTGATATTACCAATGGTTACTGTCACATTACCGGTTGCGTCTTCAGGAACAGTCACCTTAATCACTGCAGGATCACCGACAGTGATGTTATCTGCACTTGCTGAGATTTCAGCATCAACAACCTTATTTACAAGCAGTTTGACTGTATCGTTGACGCTTTGGAGATAATTGTCATTTTCTAAGTAAGTTACGTTAATGTCATATGTGCCGTTAGCAAGTCCGTTGATTCTGAGTTGGCCCACACCGTTTGTCAATGCAACGCTGTAGTTCATGCCATCCACATTAACGATAGCAGTACCGTTAAAGTCACTTGGACCTGTAATGTCTATTACTGCAGTTTCATTTACATTGATTGGGTCTGCAGTCACATTTACGCTTGAGGCACGTTTTGTGATATTGAATGAAACAGTTGAGCTGTTTCCATAATACTTATCATTTTCATATACTGTAGCTGTAACAGTGTATTCACCAGCAGGAAGAGCTGTTGTATCAATAACAACCTTGCCGTTTTTAACTGCGTATTCTTTGCCGTTGATTGTCACAACAGCTGCAGTGTTGTTTGTCAAGGTTATTTCGAAGTCGTCACCGACATAGTGGCCAGGAACTTCATCCACTTTGACTGTGGAGTTGTGTTTGATTACAGTAAACATTGTTGAATTTGAAGCAGCAGTGTAGTAATCGTTTTCGCCAACCTCAGCAGTTATAGTGTAGTTACCAGCAACAGTGCCGTTGAAGCTGTAAACACCATCAACAGGAGTGATTTCAACGCCATTCACTTTGACGACCAAAGTAGCATTGCTGTTTGTAGTGACTGTGAATGTCAGGTTATTGTCGATTTCAATAATGTTGTCCGCTGTGATAATCACTGTAGCGGTTGTTTTATTGACCACATTGAATTCAGCGCTTGTTGCATTCACTGGGTTGTACTTGTCATCGCCAGTGAAGTAAGCTTTAGCTGTGTATGTGCCGACAGGTAATGTCACATTCAATTGAGCAACCTTATCAACAATAGGGACAGTGTAGTTGTGTCCGCCAACCTCGATGATGACAGATCCACTGGTTACATTGCCCATTGTAACTGTAATTGTAGCGTTCTTGCCAACAACAACATCAACATCAGGAACAGCAATGCTTTCAATTGTAGCATTGTGTTTGATGATGTCAAACTCTTTAGTAGTGCTGTTAGCATAATACTTATCGTTTTCAGCGATTGTAGCAGTTACAATGTAGTGTCCTGCAGGCAATTCTGCAGTGTTTACATTGACTTTGCCGTCAACAACAGCATACTCTTTACCGTTGATTGTTACAACAGCAGCAGTATTATTTGTAATAATTATATCAAAGTTAGATTCAATCTCATATACTGAACCAACATCAATAGCTACAGTGGAGTTATGCTTGATCACTGTGAATGCTGTGAAGTTAACTGCAGCAGTGTAGTAATCGTTTTCAGCAACTTCAGCGGTTATAGTGTAGTTGCCTGCAACAGTGCCGTTGAATCTGTATTTGTCATCTGCACCTTTAACAACTTCAACACCATTCACTTTAACGACCAGTGTAGCGTTACTGTTAGTTGTGACAGTGAATGTCAAGTTATTGTCGATTTCAATGATGTTATCAGCTGTAATGACCACAGTAGCAACTGTCTTGTTGATTACGTGGAATGCATCGCTTTGAGCATTGGTATCATTGTACTTGTCATCACCTGGGTAGTATACTTTAGCAGTGTAGTCACCGACAGGTAATGTAACTGTTAAAGTTGCCACACCTTCTTTGATAGGTACAGTGTAGTTAAGTCCATTTACTTCAATTAGGACACTGCCGGTTTCAGCATTAGCCATTGTAACTGTTATTGTGGTATTATGACCGTCCACTGCAGTTACAGGAGTTACAACAACGCTTTCGATTTCACTTGCATGTTTGTAAACTGTGAATGCTGTGGAGTTTTCAGCAGCAGTGTAGTAATCGTTTTCAGCAACCTCAGCAGTTATAGTGTAGTTTCCTGCAACAGTGCCGTTGAAGCTGTAAACGCCTCCAACAGGAGTGATTTCAACACCATTCACTTTAACAACTAATGTAGCATTGCTGTTTGTTGTGACTGTGAATGTAATGTTATTGTCAATCTCAACACTGGTTGGAGCAGTGATATTTACCCAAGCGACGGTCTTGTCAACAACATGGAAAGTGTTGCTTGCATTATTGGATGCATTGTAGTAATCGTCACCTGAGTAGTATGCCTTAGCTGTGTAGTCGCCGGCAGGCAGGGCCACATTCAATTGAGCGACATGATCTGTGATTGCAACAGTGTAGTTGACTCCATTCACTTCTATGATTACACTACCGGTTTCATTGTTTGCCATAGTGACTGTTATTGTAGTGTTCTTGCCTACAACAACGCTTTCAGGAGCTGCAACAATTGTTAAGTCTGATGCCTTTTTGACAATGTTGAATGTTTTTGAAGTTGCATTTGCAAAGTACTTGTCATTTTCAGCCACGCTAGCGGATACTATGTATTCACCAGCAGGCAATTTGCTTGTATCAATTATGATATTTCCATTTGTATCAATTAAGTATGATTTACCGTTAATGGTTACATTAACAGCAGTATTGTTTTCAATTGTAATATTGAATATGTCTCCAACGTAATATTGTGAGTCTACAGTGATATTTACGCTTGAGGCACGTTTTGTGATATTGAATGAAACAGTTGAGCTGTTTCCATAATATTTGTCATTCTCATATACTGTGGCTGTGACTGTGTATTCTCCGGCAGGCAATTTGGTAGTGTCAACAACCACTTTGCCGTCAGCAACTGGATATTCCTTACCGTTGATTGTCGCAACAACAGATGTATTATTTGTAATAGTTATATTGAATTCATCACCTGCAAAGTGATTTGGAACCTCATCAATGCTTACGGTTGAGTTATGCTTGATTACAGTTACGGCAGTTGAGTTGAATCCTTCATAGTAATCATCGGTTTCAGCAGATCTTACAATGATTGTGGCAGTTCCTGCAACAGTTGCATTGTAAGTGTACTTGCCGTCTTTAAGCTCAACAGTCACTCCGTTTACGGTTACGTTTACAGGAGTTGAGTTTGTGACTGTGAATGTGATATTATTGTCAACCTCAACAACTTCAGGAGCGTTGATGATAATTATTGGCATCTCTTTGTCTTTGACTGTGAATTCGTCACTTGTAGCATTTACTGGGTTGTACTTGTCATCTCCAAGATAGTATGCTTTGGCAGTGTATTCTCCAATAGGCAGGGTCACATTCAATACTGCAACATTATCAGTGATTGCAACAGTGTAGTTGTGTCCGCCAACCTCAATAATGAGAGATCCGCTGGTTACATTACCCATAGTCACTGTAATAGTAGCGTTTTTACCTAATCCCACATCAACAGTAGGCACAACAACGCTTTCAATAGTAGCATTGTGCTTGATGATATTGAATTCCTTGGTAGTGCTGTTAGCATAATATTTATCGTTTTCTGCAATAGTAGCAGTCACAATGTAGTGACCAGCAGCCAATTCAGTAGTGTCAATAACAACCTTACCGTCAGCAACTGGATATTCTTTACCATTGATTATCACAACAACAGCAGTGTTGTTAGTAATAGTTATATTAAAGTCAGATTCAATCTCATAGACCTCACCAACAGTTATTGAAACAGTTGAATTATGTTTAATTACTGTAAAGACTGTTGAATTTGAAGCCTGAGTGTAGTAGTCATTTTCTGCAACTTCAGCAGTAATAGTGTAGTTACCGGCAACAGTGCCGTTAAAGCTGTAAACACCATCAACAGGAGTGATTTCAACACCATTCACCTTAACAACCAAAGTAGCATTACTGTTGGTAGTCACAGTGAAAGTCAGGTTATTGTCAATTTCAATAATTGAATCAACAGTGATATTTACCCAAGCGACAGTCTTATCAACGACATGGAACTCATTGCTTGTATTGGTTGACGCATTGTACTTGTCATTTTCCAGGTAGTACGCTTTAGCTGTGTAATCGCCAACCGGCAAGGTCACATTCAATACTGCAACACCGTCTTTAATTGCAGCGGTGTAGTTGACTCCGTTCACCTCAATTATGACATTGCCTGTTTCATTTCCAGCCATTGTGACTGTGATTGTAGTGTTTTTGCCTGCAACAACGCTTTCAGGGCTTGCAACAATTGTCATTCCGGAACTGTTCTTAATAACTCTTAAGGAAGTTGAGTTAATGTTTGAAGTGTAGTTCTGATCTCCTTTGTAGAACACCACAACATTATGGTTTCCGCTAGCCAATCCTGTTACATTTAATGAAACGGAACCGTTAGTGAGTGTTCTTTCAAATATTTGACCGTCCACATATATTGTTACGTTTCCGGTTGCATTGCCTGATACTGTTACGTTTATTGTAGCATTGTCACCAACTAAAACTGGTGAATTTACTTCAATGTTAATTGTTGGAGTTGCCTGATCGATTCTGAAATCATCTGTAGTTGATTTGTTGGTGTAGTTCTCATCACCAGGATAGTATGCGGTTACTGTGTGTGGTCCTGCTGAGAGGTTGCTTAATTTCAATTCTCCTTCACCGTTTGTTAAAACTACAGTATAGTTAACTCCATCAATTTCCAAGGTCACATTTTCTGTTACGCCTTCCGGCAATTTTACGGTGAATGTTGTGTTTTCACCATATTTGCCCGGTTCAACAGTTAATTCGATTTCCCAGTCATCAATCGGCAATACATGGAATATTGTTCCATTGTTATCTTTAGAAGTGTATATTGCATTGCCGTTGTATGTTACATTTACTTCATGAGGTCCGACTTTCAATCCGAATATGTTGTTTAGGACAGCCACACCGTTTGTGATGTTTACTGTTCCCTTGTTTATGCCATCGACATAGATGGTCACATTTCCGGTAACATCAGAAGGTAATGTAACGGTCACTGTGGCATTTTCGCCGACAGTGATGTTTGCAGCTGTCACATTCAATGTTGGGGTTGCCTTAGTTACATTGAACAGTGTTGAGTTAGCTGCACCATAATACTTCTTATCTTCACTGAAGACTGCAGTTACGTTGTATACTCCAACATTCAATCCTGATAACGGCAGGGTTGCAGTTCCATTTATAATTTCAACATAGTATGAAGTGCCGTTAACTGTTATGTTTAATATTCCTTCTGCATCTTCAGGAAGAGTGATGTTTATAACTTCAGTGTCTACGGAAGTGATGTTTGCAGTGCTTATCACTACGGTAGCATTGTATTTGATTACATTAAATGTATCTTCAGCCCAGGACGGAGCGAATATTGAAGTACCGTCATATGTGGCAAACACATAGTTTGTTCCATCTTTCAGCTCAGTTGCATTGAATTCGACGAAAGTTGAATTGCCTACGGTTTGCAAGGTCAATACATGAGGCACACCGTTAATGTAAAGTGTGACATTTCCTTCTCCTGCAGGAAGGATAGTTACCTTGATCGGAACTGTTTCATTAATGTAGTAGATTGTTTCGGAATCCACGTCAAGTACAAGAACGGTCTGTGTTTTTTCAGACACGTTAGCCAATGTTGAATTAGTGGCATTATAATAATTATTATCCCCATTATATGTTGTATTGACGGTATAGTTTCCAATTGGAAGACCGTAAATGATAGTCATTCCCTGACCATTGCCTAAGAATATGGTTGCAGTTCTGTCTTCAACCTGAATGGTTACATTTCCGGTCGCATCCGCAATTTCGTATTCTCCATCCATTACGATTGCTGAAACAACTAGATTATATCCTATGCCGGTTACATTAAGTAAAATAACAGGGGTGATTTTAGTTATTTCCAATATTGCAGTTGTATTTGATTTATCATATTTGGCATTGCCGTTGTAAACAACTGACAAGGTGTAATTGCCTGCCGGCAGATATCTATCTCCAATCAAAGTGGAGATATCCATGGACCCCCTGGAATTATCTAAAGTAATGTTTCCAAGGAAAACATCCTCAAGATAAACTGACACATTACCTGTGGCTCCCTGAGTCACATTTGCATAAATAGTTGAATTTGAGTGATATGTGGTTTTATTTGCAGACGCAGTGACCTCGGAGGCGGATCTTGTAGTGGATTTTATTATAGTGTAATATGTATCATCATTCAATTCAGCCTCGACATAAACTTCATGATAGTCAACACCAGGCAGAACTTCTGCTAAATTCAAGTAGACTTTACCGTCATTATCAGTTAAAATATACTGTTCGGTCAAGATGCCGCTATCTCCATATACTCTAACTGTAATGTTTTGGCCTCCTTCCGGAATATCCTGAATAGTTAAAGAATTTATCTGGGTTCTGGTTGCTCCGGAATTAACTTCACCGCTTTCGTCCCAGTAAGTTACATTGGTACAATATAATTTGCATCCTCCATTAAGGTATACGGCATTTAAGTATTTGTCCTTACCCTTGAATAGGATTTCAATTTCTCCACTGTCCTCATCGAAACCAATGTCGAGTGAACTTGAATTAGCCTGATTTTCCATCAGGTAAACATCAATTAAATCGATGTCCTTATCAGCCCAGATTGCTGAACCTACAAATGCCTTGTTGCCGGTCATGGAGACATTTTGAATGTTTACACCATTGGTGGTGATATAAATAGCACCTGCTCTTTCAAGTCCAGTGTTATTTATAAATTTCATGTTCTGAATCTTAATGTTTGCCTTATTCCAATACAACCCTCCACCATATGTAGCAGTGTTATTAATGAATGTTATATTATTATAAGTCATATCAGCGATAGTGTATAATCCACCACCATTGTCAGATGCAGTGCTGTTGGCAATTGTTGTGTTGTATATGTAGAATAGCTTATTAGCCCAGATACTTCCACCGTTACCGTTGGTAGCCTTATTGTTATCAAAAGTACAATTAATGAATTGTATATTTGTTCTAGTCTCTAAAACAGTGACTGCACCACCTTGATTTGCAGTGTTATTCCTGAAAGTTACGTTTTGGAATACTGCAAAGTCGCATTCTTTAACTTGAACCGCTCCACCACCGTTGGAATTCTGACCGATAGCTTGAGCGACATTATTCTCAAATGTGGTATTTACAATAAAAATTTCGCGTACATTATTATTAGACTGAATATATAATGCGCCGGCTTCTTTTTCAGAATAACAATTTATGAATTTGGAATTACTGATAGTGTATGGATCATAGGCTCTCATATAGATTGCTCCACCTTGAATCCAAACATTACCAGTATTAGTTGTGGTAATATAGTCTCCATCAAAAATACAATTATCAATTAATGCATAATGACATTTATCCCATAGAATAGCCCCACCATCTGCTTTAGTTGATGATTGAACGGAGTTATTGATAAATTGAGAATCTTTAATAGTGCCGTAATATCCTCCTTCAGACCAATAGATAGCACCTCCACCTCTGGTGTTTGAATTGGAGTTTGCATAAGCAACATTTTCTAAGAATATACAACCGATTATGGTGTTGTTTACTGAATTTTTTCCACCAAACCAGTACATAGCTCCTCCGTCACCTCTAGCTTCATTGCTTGTGAAATTGGAGTAGTATATATTTGAATATGAACCTGTGGAATACAGCGCACCACCATCAATATAAGCGTAAGCTCCTTTTACAGAAGATCCGGTAACATTAGCATAGTTACCATCCAAGTAAAGCGCACCACCTTGATAAGCACCTGCGTCCTCAAATTCAGAACCTATAATATTAGCATAATTACCTTTAATATATATAGCCCCACCTAAATTATCACTGCCATAAGTTCCAGATGTTGCATAGGTATTGTTGAAAGTTGAATTTATGACGGATGCATTTACACCATTAATATAAATTGCTCCTCCTTTCTGAGTAACGGAAGATGAACTGATATTTGAATTGGAAATTGTAGCGTTTACACCATTGATATAAAACGCTCCACCATTTAAGGCATAACTGTTACTGGTTGTTGCATTATCTATAACCGCATTTCTACCATCCACATAAACTGCTCCACCTTCTTTACCGTGGGCATCATCAAAGGTACAATTCATGATATGGGTGTCGTTACCTAAAATATAGATTGTTCCACCACCAGTAGTATAGTCTTTTCCGGTAATGACCTTATCCATTGAAACACTACAATCCTCAAAGGAGGATCCTGTAATGTTTACGTTATTACCTGTTACGAAAATTGCTCCACCTGCAATTTCTGCAGAAGTTTTCTTGAAGCTTGAATCTTCAATTGAGATATTTGAACCGATGATTGCCATGGTACCACCATTTGATGATGAATCACCTGAACTGATACCTTTATTGTCGTAGAATGTGAGGTTTCTTGCAATACCGTCATTACCTAACCAGTATATTGCACCACCGTCGTCACCTGCTTCATTATCATTGAATGATGAATTTTCTATTTCAAAACGTTCCCCAACGATTCTCAATGCAGCACCATCTTCAGTTGCGCGATTGTTATTTACATGGATGTTGCAGGCATAACCGTCGTTACCTGCCCAGTCAATTGCACCACCATACATTGCATCTGAACCTTCAATGGTTGCGTTTATGAGGCGGGTGTTGTTTCCGATAATGTCCAATGCTCCACCAATATTATCTGAAGAAACATCATTAACAGTACAATCATAGAATTGAACATTGGTAATGTTTACATTGTTACCTGTGAGGAACAGTCCTCCACCTTCAACTTCGGCGTAACCGTTTCTAACCTCAACCAAGTCAATTGTCATGTTTGAACCTGTTACAATTATGGTTCCTCCTTTGGAGTGGGATGTGCCTGCACTGATACCCTGGTTGCGGTTAGCGGTTAAATTGTATATCTTACCATAGTTACCGGTCCAATATACAGCTCCACCATCGTCACCTGCAAGGTTATCGTCGAATACAGTGTTGAGAAGTTTACATGAGTCACCTTCGATATATGCAGCACCTGCATCAGCTGCGTATGCTGTGTTGTCATCAAATGTTGCGCCGTCGATAGTTCCGTTGTATCCTCTCCAAACTACCGCACCACCTATACCTGTGATTGCCTCATTTGACTGGAATGTTGAGTTTAATATTCTTCCATTGACAGCTCCTCTGAAGAAGTTGACAGCTCCACCATTGGTTTCTGCCTTGTTTTGCTCGAAATTGGAATTGCTGACTGTTACGTTTGTACAGTTTCCTTCAACACTTCCCTGCAGGAATATTGCTCCACCACGGGCTGCAGCATAGTTGTTTGTGAAATTACATCCGTCAACAATACCGTTGGATCCTGTCCACATGACCGCACCACCGTCACCTCCGGTAGTGTTGAAACCGTATGAGCTTGATGCATTCACAAGACCTAATGCCTGGTTGTTTGTGAATGACGCATTCTTAATGGTACCATGTTCACCGTACCAGAATACAGCACCACCTGAACGGTTAGCAATGTTATTGTTGAAAGTAGCATTCTCTAAAACACAGTCATGAGCACCTTTATACCAGTCAACAGCACCACCGTTAACACCAGCAAAGTTATCATTAAAGATACCATTTGAAACTATCAAATTACTACAGTTACCTTCGGTACTTCCTTGCATGAATATAGCCCCACCGTTAACTTTAGCCCTGTTTTCATCAAAAGTACAATTATCAATGACACCATTAGCACCAGTCCACATGATTGCACCACCATGACCCCCGGTAGTGTTAATTCCAAATGAGTTTTCATACATCACATTACCTAAAGCCTTGTTTCCTGTGAAGTTGGAGTTTGATATCTCACCAACAGTACCGAACCAGAATACTGCACCACCTGATCTGTTAGCGGTGTTGTTTACAAATACTCCATATTTAACGTGCCCATTTTGAGCACCTTTGTGCCAGTCAATAGCACCACCGTTGACTCCGGCATAGTTATTTTCAAAGTAAACATGTGAAAATGTTGTGTTGGTACAGTTGCCGTGAGTACAGTTTTGCAGGAATACTCCACCACCACGTTGTGATGCGTTATTGTCAATGAATCTACAGTCATCAACAGTACCGTTGATACCAGACCATATTATTGCACCACCATCACCAAAGTTACCATGAGTATCAGTAATCAGTCCGTTAGCTGAGTTGTTAGTAAAGTTGGAATGTAATATTCTACCATTGTGACCATCCCAGAATATTGCACCACCATTTGATGCAGCAATATTATCCCTAAAGTTGGACATGGTGACCAGACCATCGTGAGCACATTCGTGCCAGTCAATCGCACCACCATTCAAACCTGCCTCATTACTGATGAAGTCACATGAGCTGAAAGTAGTGTTGATACAATCACCATCTACACTACCTTGCAGGAATACTGCTCCACCACGTTGAGATGCATAGTTATCAGTGAAAGTACAATTGTCCACAATACCATTTTGACCAGTCCACATAATAGCACCACCATCACCTCCAGTGGTATTATCACCATATGAACTAGGTGCCATCACATTACCTAAAGCCTTATTTCCAGTGAAGCTAACGTTAATAATTTCACCAGTGTCACCATACCAATATACAGCACCACCAGATCTATTAGCTATATTATCATTAAAAGTGGAGTTTACTATAATACCATTAAGAGCATACTTATAGAACTCAACTGCACCACCATTAATATTAGCAAAGTTATCATTAAATCTACTGTTGGCAATAGTTACATTATCACAGTTTTGTATAAATACTGCACCACCACGATTGGTAGCATTATTGCTTGTAAATGTAACATTATCAATGATACCATTATGTCCATCCCACATAATTGCACCACCATTACCAGTAGTATCCTCATCAGTACCTGCAGTATTATCAGTAAAGGTACTATTATAAACTCCCCAGTAAGTACCTTGTACTCTTAATGCACCAGCATCACCACTAGCACTATTATTAATGAAAGTTACATTAATCAGATTACCATTACTACCTGCTAAATATAGTGCACCTCCATCAATATTCGCAGTATTATTGATGAAAGTAGAGTCACTTAATGCATTACCACCAAGACTGCCTCTAGCATATAAATATAGTGCACCACCATAACTAGTAGCAGTATTATTAACAGCAGTAATATGATTCATAGGAGTTCCACTAGCTAAGTATATTGCACCACCATTCATAGCAGTATTATTATATAAGTATATATTTTCCAAAGTAACATCAGAAGTCATTGACCTGACCATGATAGCACCACCATTCCTATTAACTTTAGAATTGGTAATGTTCACATTGGTAAGTCTTGAGTTAGAACAACTAGCACTAACAAATATAGCACCACCTTCAGCATAAGCATAAGCATTATTAATATTAACTGTATCAATTACAGTATTAGGTGCAGACACATATATTGAACCTGCATCACCAATCTTCTCACCCATCATGGAGTCAACACCCTCTGCCACATCATCATTGAAATTACAATTAGTAATTGATGTGCTTCCTGTTCTGGCAGTAGTATATATTGATCCACCTGCAGCGGCAGCACTGTTATTGGTGAAATTGGAATTATTAATAATTAAAGAATTATAATTCATGGCATAGATTGCCCCTCCATAAGCATTACCTGAATTATTAATAAAATTACAATCATTAATTTCCAATGCATTAACATTATTAAAACTGTAAATAGCACCAGAAGTAACAATACCTGTATAATGTGCATTGACAAATGTAATATTATTCAATGTTACATCAATAGGAGTTCTAAGACCAGCCAAATAAAATACATTTTTAGCATTATCCCCGTCAATTATATGGCCGTTACCGTTAATAATCAAGTTTCTATTAATTTGGATTCCATAAGGTAACCCTGAATCTGAAGTAGCATTGTATTTATAATCTTTTGTTAATGTGACCTCTGTTAATGTTGGGTCACCGTTAATTGCTTCGTTAAGCTCTGTGAATGATCCTGCGCCATCATCCCCCAGCACCGTTTCGTTAGTATTGGAGAGTGGATATGATGAAAGATCATTACTTTGAGCGACAACATCAGTATCTTCCTGTGCTGTCAATATTGTATCATCTGTGTCGTTTACATCGACATCCACAGCAGATACTGCAGATATTGAGAAAATAACACATATGAGTAAACTTATTATTAATATCTCTTTCATGTTCATAATACACCTCCTCCACATTTATTACATGGAGAGTTTACCGTGATATTTATTTTAGATTATCATAATATAAATGTTTTACTTTAATCAATAATAAGGAAAAATTTAAAAAAATACAAATAATTAAAATCAAATATGAACATATGTTCATAAAATTGCCCATAAAATTTAGTTAATTTAGTTTATGCTTAATTGTTTAGGTGACTATGCAATTAGGCATGCCTAAATCTTTAAAGAATAATGCTTTTCACACTACATATTATACAGCAAATATCAAAAATTGAAATATTATATAAAATTACTATCAAAAATGAAAATTACTAAATAATATTTAACTTAATTGATGAAAATCCAGTGTTTACCCAGTGAAATCCAGAAATAATATACAAAAATTTTTTAAAAAACCTCAATAATGGGCATGAAAACTATATCAAAATTTAGAATAGTTGTTAGACAAATATTATTAAAATAAGAACAGGATTTAGAAAAAAAGAGCACATATAAAATTATTGTTCAAAGAAAAAAAAGAAAATTAGAAAAGTAATCCTATTTGATTACTTTACTTTTGATGATTTCCACTCTTTTGAGAGGGTAGATTTTTTTAGCGTTGTGGTAAATTTCAGATGCCAATTTACCGTTGACACATACATTTACTAATTCATCAAATGATTTTTCAGCAGCTGCTTCGATGAGTAAATCTTCAATGGTTTTTCTCATGTATCTTTGTTGGGAAGATTTAGCTCTTCTGATGGTTACTGCTAAAACTTGAAGTTTTAATTTGCGGTCATCTTTTGTTTTTACTACTGCGGAAGCGTCGATTCTGGAAGTTCCTCTTCTGATCATGCTTCTTACGTAATCAGTAGTGGTTTTGTGACCTGTGAATTTGGTGTTTGCGACAGTTCCTGCCACATTGTCAATTTCAAACCTGAGTTTGATGTATTGTTTTGAGAAGTCTCCGGTTAATTCCCTCATGGTAACTTCTACGCCTCTTCCAATGAGAAGTTCTGGATCTTTTGCTGGAGTTTCTCCAATTTCTTTATCTTCAAAGTTCACTGGTGTTTTAATAGTATACCAGGATTTTTCTTTCCATGTATCACGTACTCTACGT